>JAPVWE010000001.1 GCA_028572035.1 Desulfobacteraceae bacterium
TTACAGGTACCAAAGTTCCGAAGGTGTTCTCTGAGGTTGGTTTTTCCACAATATCCTCCACGGCTTCTAAATATAGTAACTAATCGTGTTTCCTTCCCGACTAATATAGACGCCTTGATACAATCTTAAGCCCTCCTGTAGCAAAAGCTCATATTTTTGCGTGTCTGTTCCTTGCCCAGATATAATTACCTGATTGCTGTCTCTAAAGCCCACATTTTGCAGTGGAATTGAGGAGAGTATTGACAATACGTATAACTAGTTGATTGTGCGACTCCTATGTGGTGGGGAACCATCATAGAAAGGAGCTCGAAGGAGTGATAGATGTTAGGCATTTGAATAGCAAGTTGCTGCGCGTCGATCAGGTCCGGATTGAATTTGCCCATAAACCAATAACGCCATGGCGAGGTTTTGGCTGAGGTGCCGGTGAGGGGTTTTTACACCCTTCATTGTTAGATCTGTTATTTGACAGTGTCCTCTCTAAGATTTACAATTTATATATTGATAAGAAATTGTGGAGGAAGAAATGAAATTACTCGATTTCTTTTTGCGAAAACAAAGACTAATAGAAAAGGATGTATTTGATTATCTCTACCAGTGGAAAAAATGTCTCGAAGATTTCAAAGCTGGGATGGAGATATATCTGGATGAGGGTCTCGGGGAGAAATTTAATTATTACGTTCAGCAGGTACATAAAACGGAGGACAGGGCTGATGAGCTGAGGAGAAAGGTTGAATGGGAAATGTATTCGAAAGCACTACTTCCCGAATCGAGAGGCGATATTCTCGGATTCTTGGAAACGATGGATAAAATTCCTAATAAGGCTGAATCACTTCTTAACCAGATTAAACTTCAAAGACTTGAATTTCCCAAAGAACTGAATCCAAACCTGCAACGAATTGTGGCTCTTTCCTGTGAAGCAATCCAACTTGTTTATGAGGCGGCAACAAATCTTATCAGCCGGAAGGGTGGTATTCACAAGCTTGCAGATGAAATTGGTGTCAAAGAGACTGAATGCGATCACGCTGAACAGGATACTATAGAAAAGATATTTACAATGGATATTGATAAGGCAGACAAAATCCTTTTAAAGGAATTCATCATCGAACTTGGAAATCTTACAGACAGGGCGGAAGATGTCTCCGAAAGACTTACCCTTTTAAGCGTAAAGAGAAGAGTTTAAATGTTTTATCTCATTTCAGCCATATATCTTGGCTGGTCTCTTGGTGCAAACGACGCTGCCAATATATTCGGCACGGCAGTCTCCTCAAAGATGGTAAAATTCATAACTGCCGCAATACTTGCATCCATCTTTGTCATTCTCGGGGCAATTCTTGAAGGCAGAGCAGGAATAGAGACAATAGGTAGACTATCTGCTATGGACCTGGGTACGGCAGGGATCTCATCACTTGCAGCAGCTATAGCAGTGACAATTATGACAATTTTGAAACTGCCGGTTTCCACATCGCAGGCAGTGGTTGGCTCTATCGTAGGTGTTGGAATAATGGAGAAGCACGTAACGCTTACAGGCCTGGATAAGATTATTATATGCTGGATAGGAACACCGATCGGTGGATGTATATTGAGTATTGTTTTATATCTGGTTCTGGCGAGGATTATTAACAGATTTCAGCCATCATGGGCAGGCTTTGATTTTATCATGAGGACAGGCCTTATCATTACCGGATGTTATGGTGCTTATGCACTCGGTGCAAATAACGTGGCAAATGTAACTGCAGTTTTCTATGGCGCCGGTTTTCTTTCCTTAAAGACCGCTGCTCTGATTGGAGGTGTGAGCATTGCCCTCGGGATTCTGACATTCAGCAAGGGTGTCATGAAGACGGTAGGAAGAGGTATCGTAAAGCTCGATGCATACTCCGCCCTGATAGTAGTACTCTCTAACGCAATAACCGTTCATATCTATGCTGTTATCGGGGTTCCAGTATCTACATCCCAGGCAGTTGTCGGGGCAGTTCTGGGGATTGGTTTGTTGAAGAGGGCAGAGGCATTGAAAAGGAGAGCCATTGTTGGTGTATTTTCAGGTTGGATTGCCACACCCTTTATTGCTGGTCTGGTTTCGATATTTATCTATTTTGTGACTCATCTAACATATGTGGGTTGAGTATCTTCCTATTGCTACAGCGAAAGAATTCAGTTCCTTTTCCTGTTTCAGTGTCGGCGCTTTTAAGCCGAATTCTTGCTCCACAAAACAGGCGAGATACCCCTAACCCAGATAAACCGGAATTGAGGAATTGCGAATTGAGGGATTAAGGAATTAAGATATGGAATAATTGCATTTTATCTACTAATCCCTGAATCCCTAAATCATGTTGGTGATGCTTAGAATTCAGGTTAGAATTTTGTGACCATTTTGAGCATGATCTTATTGATAAGGGACTAAGATTTTGACATATTTCCTTCATAACAAGACCTCTCCACCACCTGCATTATAATATCTGAGATAACCAGGTCAATCCTGTCTTTATTATTTCCTATCAAGAATCGGCAGAGGAGCCCGGGCGTAAGCCCGTGAGTGCCTACTTTTCCCTTTTTGCAAATAGGCCCTTGAATCACAATGTGGGATTTTCCTTCTCCTGGTTGAGACCGAAACATTTTCCACTGAGACATTTTCCACTTGAAATTATCTCCCCATTAGCAGATAGTTTTTAAAGGATGCTTATCATTATTTCACGGATCTAATAACATTTACCTTCTCATTAGAAGAATGCCAGGCATTGAATTGACAAGGAGAGGATTTTGCAGACTAATAGGCTTCGTTTGCCTTTGTGGATCTCTTTTTGTTCCTCACAGCGTTTTATCCAGTGCAAAACGAAGGTCTCTTAAACGGAAAGGAGGTAGCAGAATGCACTTACCTGATCCAATGGCAGATGGAGATGTGTCCCTTGAAAGGACAATCCATCAAAGAAGAACCATCAGATCCTTCGAGAGTAAGGCCCTCACCCCCAAGCAGTTTTCCCAGTTACTCTGGGCAGCGCAGGGAATTACAGAGACAGGAGGATTTAAGAGGGCTGCCGCATCTGCCGGGGCACTATATCCTATGGACATTTATGGAGTGGTTGGAGGAGATTGTATCGAAAAACTGGATCCCGCCGTTTACCACTATGAGCCTACCAACCATACCATCTCCCTTGTTAGAGAGGGAGATGCCAGAAGGGATATAGCAATAGCCGCGCTGAGCCAGATGTGGATGGCCCACGCCCCGCTGACCCTTGTCATTACCGCAGAATACAGTCGAATCATGGGTAAATATGGCCACAGGGGAGTTAGATATGCCATGATAGAGGCAGGGCACATCGGGCAAAATATCTTCCTTCAATCTCAGGCGATGGGACTGGAAGCAGGAATCGTAGGGGCCTTTGAAGACGAGAAGGTTATCGAGGTTATGGGGATTAAGAAAACACATGAACCCCTGCTTCTCATGCCAGTTGGGTACAAGAGGTAAGCCATAGCAAGGGATCTTAGTTGTTAGAACTTGATATCTTTTGGATGTCACTGTGATGTGATTCCATCCGGTTATGGATCCATTCGATTCAGGATTTTTGCAAGGAGGTTAACAATGTTTAAGAGAGTTTTTGTTTACTAATTCCCTTCTTTTTTCTTTGCCTTTTGCAGGGCAAAAATGAAGTTCATTCCAAGATGAGAGGAGGTAGGAAGATGGAAATAAAAATTACGAGCACTGCTTTTTCTGAAGGCAGCATGATTCCAAAACGCTATACATGCGATGGGGAAGATGTTTCTCCCCCTCTGGCATGGACTGGTGTTCCTGAGGGCACAAAGAGTCTTGCCCTTATCTGTGATGACCCTGATGCGCCCGTGGGAACATGGGTACATTGGGTACTCTTTAATATACCAGCAGACATGCAGGAGTTACCTGCCAACATACCTCTGGAGAAGATCATCAAAAATGGTGCAAGACATGGAACAAACGACTTTCGAAAATTCGGTTACGGGGGCCCATGTCCTCCTGGTGGAACGCACAGATATTATTTCAAACTCTATGCCCTTGATACAGAGATTGATCTTGAGAGTGGAATTACTAAGGCACAATTGCTCAAGGCCATGGAAGGTCATATCTTGGCCGAAGGCCAGTTAATGGGAAGATATAAGAGGTAAATGATACTCTTTGACCGGATAAACCTCAATTATGTCAAATTATTAGACTATTGCCAGATTCTTGACAACTTTTCCGTCCTGCGGGTACGTGTTAGTATAATGCTTGAGATGATAACCTATTGATATTACAGGCTTATTGACCTAAAGAGAAATAATTTCCTCTATCGCATGCAGCGGGCACACCTCTTATCATAAGTGACTGGGTGCTTGCATCTTGCATGCTAGTTGTGACAGATATAGCAGAAGACTCCAGGGAATTTATGATCAGTGATTATATGGAGAGGGCAGGCAATCCTTTTCAGGCTGTTGCCCAAGGCCGTTTTACAACGCGATTCTCATCAGTAGGGAACAGCGGAAAAGAATCGTATTCATGAGCTCTCGCTCAGAGCTGACATTGTAGAGGATTAGGAGGAGCATCATCTTGACAATAACAGGGGAGGCACTGAAACACTACCATTTTCCCCATAGCCCTCTTTTGCTTTAGCATAGATAAAGTCAAAATCGATCTATTCTTTAATCTTGCGTAGAAGGTGATTTTGTGGAATTCTTTTCTCAAGATTCGCGCTGTAGTAAGAGAGCTTCGGTTGATAGTTGGACTGATAACCCATCATGGCAAACTCCTAATCTATTGATTAGAGCTTAGGTCCTCTAAGATTGATAGTCCAACTAAATAGAGTCCTTTGAATCGTCCATTTTCATCTTTGGCGATATCTCTGATCTCTGTTTCTAAGTATTCAATAGGTCTTGATGAATTAGTCGTGTAGTATTTCAGATTCAGGATGTCACCGGCCTTCAGGCGATTCAATAAACCAGAATCTTCCATTACCAATACACAGATTCCCTTCGGTGATATATCCCAGATTTTGAATTGATAAGCAAAGGCGCTTTCACTTATTGAAAATTCTACGCTGTGGTATTGATCTATAATAATGCTTCTGGGTTTTGATCTTCTCTCTGTAAAGCTGTCTTCCATAAACTGCCCTTTTATTGTTTCCACCTGGATGCATCCGAGATTCTTAGATAACGATGATTTAATTGCTTTCAAATTGCGTGCCAGAAGCTAGTTTTTTATCATCTCATTCAAAATAGGCAGAATTGAGAAAATGATTCCACCCCAGGGTTCCGGAAATATCTACTCTATCGAAGCTTCACACGATCACGTTGTAATGCATAAATAAAAGAGGTGATTTAACCGGGGAGCTCTGATGAAGGCAGGGAGTATGAAAATGCATATAAAACAGTGCATGTGTGCACAATTTTCGCTGTAACCTGTTATTCATGCTCTTAACTTCTCGGGGACAGGTTGCAAAGGAAAGCACAAAATAGACCGAGCAGTGCAGAATTTATGATCAGGATAAGGCAACAGAGATCCAAAAGAAAGGAAAGGGGTCAGGCGTTTTTTGAATAGAAGTTGAGCTGGCCATTTCTCTGATTTGTTCGATGCGGCGGCACAGGGTCTGACGGAGACGACAGCCTTGTATCAATCATCGAAATCGCCTTCAGGGCCCTTATCCGTCCCGATTCTGGCTGCACGCTGACGGATTTTGCCCTCTGTCCAGTCGGAGGGATCCTCGATTCGGTTCACCTTGGCGCCGGGATCATAGGAGCCTGCCTTGAGGATGGCCTCAATTGCCAGGGGGGCCGTATCCTGTGCATTGAAGACATTGGTCAGGAGTTCATAGACAAAGTCCTCCACCCCCTTGCATATCCTCTGCCTCACCTCACGCGGCAATCCTAAGAGTTTGTTTTCAAAGGGGAGGTTGAGCTTCTTGTAATCCCCGGCCTTGATGCCCTTTGAATCTGCATAGGCCACCATCTCAGTCCACATGGCCTGTGTCATGCCCTTTTCAGGTTCCTTTAAGAATTCTCCGTTTTCATCTAAATAGGCGTTGCCGTAGTCATTGACCCTGACACCCCAGGAGATCATCTGGAGGGCCGTGGCCACGTTGGCCTTGGTGGTGCTGGTCTCCTTGGTGATCCTTCGAAGGCGTTCGGAGTTGTTCCCTGATGTCCCGTGCTGAGCACCCGATATCTTGTATTTGGCCAGGGCCTCATGAATCTCCCGCGTTAATGGTACCTGAATCCCCTGATCACTCTCCTCTATCCCATGGATGGTACCATTATTGAGCGCTATCCAGTCAGGAAAGATATCATGGGCGTTCAGGCCCTGGATCAAAAAGAGCGCCTCCTCTACCGTGGAAATACCTTCCTTGCCCTTGATCTCCCCGACCTCGGTCTCATAACCAGCCCATACGGGGATATAGGCGTTCAGGGTCAAATTGGCGAGAAGATTTCTGTCGTCAGGCAGGTGCGAGGCATCAATGGCAATGGAGGTGATGCCCGCATCAAACATAGATGGAATCTCAGTCTTGGCTGCCTCGACATCCTGATCCCCTTTAATCCCGTAATGGTCCGCGTGAATCGCTACGGGGATGGTGATGCCCAGTTCGTTGCAGACGGCATCAACCTGTCTTGCCAGATTCCAGTAATTCACTGCACAGTAAGCATCTGCTCCGCCTTCTGATTTAGCAATCTCTATGAAGATGGCGGCATTGGCCCTCTGGGCTGCCGCCAGTGCTCCGTGAATGACAAAATGATTTCTTGCGTTTGCAGCGATGGTCACCGCCTTTCCCTTGGCCATCATGGCCCGGTCTATAACCTTGCCGCTGACGATCAAGGCCTTTGAGTGTGGAAACAGATGGGTGATATTGGGTGGGCGCCCAATCTCCAGGGCTCTTTCAAACTCTGCTGTGAATTTCTGACTCTCCAAAGGCATGTTTAGCTCCTTTCCATCCTTGTTGTTCGGTGTGCCGGTGGCTTGGTTATGTTTATGAGCACAACAAGGGTATAAGTTCTACTGTTAAGATGATTCATCATTATTCTTAGGCCAACTCACAGGCCCTGTCAAGCGGCAATTGGATCAAGGTGTGGACACCCGAGAGAAGGCCTCATTACTTGTAAGCAAGATGCTTTATGTTGCAGCCCTGTGAACGGTTAGATAAGAAATGATCAATCGTGAATCCTTTCCCAGTAGGCCTATTTCGGTTAGGATTGGGAAAATTATCCCTTGCCATGTTTCCCGATTAGTAGTATGTAAAATGCCTTTCACTGAGATGACTCCTGGTGAGATGCTACACACGACCGAAGGAGCTGCATTAGTTGCAAAAGGAGCTGTTGATGGTTGATGATATTCAATACCTAAGAAACATAGGCATCAGTGCCCATATTGACTCAGGCAAGACAACCCTGACAGAGAGAATACTTTACTATACGAAGAGGATATTTGCTGTCCACGAGGTAAAGGGAAAAGATGGGGTTGGCGCCAAGATGGATTCCATGGACCTGGAAAAGGAGAGAGGTATTACCATTTCCTCTGCTGCGACATACTGTGAGTGGAAGGGGCATAAGATCAATATCATAGACACGCCTGGGCATGTGGACTTCACCATTGAGGTTGAGCGCTCTCTGAAGGTTCTGGATGGGGCCATTTTGGTTTTATGTGCTGTAGGAGGCGTGCAATCCCAGTCCATTACCGTTGACCGGCAGATGAACCGGCATAAGGTACCAAGGGTGGCCTTTATCAATAAATGTGATCGGGCAGGTGCCGATCCATACCGGGTTGTGGGGCAACTTCGTCAGAGGTTGAATCATAATGCCATACTCATGCAGATACCCATAGGGCTGGAAGGAGATTTCTCCGGTGTGATAGATCTGGTCTCCATGAAGGCTATCTATTTTGAGGGGCCCTTTGGAGAGGACGTTAAGGAAGGAGAGATTCCATCTTCCCTCCTCGATGAGGCTGTTTCTAAAAGAGAGGAGTTGCTGGAGGCTGCCTCCATGTTTTCCGATGAATTGATGGAGGCTATCTTAGATGGCAGCGTCAGTGAGGAACGGATACATGAGGCGGTGAGAGAAGGGACGATCTCAAGGCAGTTAACCCCTGTCTTTATGGGGTCAGCATATAAAAACATGGGGGTACAGCCTGTACTCGATGCCGTTGCCAACTATCTCCCTTCACCGGAGGAGGTGGAAAACAGTGCGCTGGATATGGATGAGGAGGAAAAGGAGGTATTGCTTTCCTCGGATCCGAATGATCCCCTGGTGGCCCTGGCCTTCAAACTGGAGGTAACCCTGTACGGGCAACTCACCCATCTCAGGATCTATCAGGGCACTATAGGCAAGGGAGATGATCTGGTAAATACCAGGACAAGAAAAAGGATCAAGGTGGGAAGGCTGGTGAGGATGCATGCCGATGAAATGAAGGATATCCCTGGGGCCAGAGCAGGCGACATTGTGGCCCTTTTCGGGGTTAGCTGCTTTTCAGGGGATACATTTACCGATGGCCGCTTAAACTGGACCATGAGCTCCATTTTTGTTCCGGACCCGGTAATCTCCCTGGCCATATCACCAAAGGACAATAGATCTGACACCAATATGGCCAAGGCCCTTAGCCGTTTTATCAGGGAAGACCCTACCTTTCAGTCCCGGGTAGATGGGGAATCCGGCCAAACTATTATCTCCGGGATGGGAGAATTGCATCTTGAGATTTATGTGGAGAGAATGAAAAGGGAATTCGGGGCGGAGGTGGATACAGGGATTCCCCAGGTGGCCTACAGGGAGGCCATCTCACGGCGATTGGAGTTTGATTATACCCATAAGAAGCAGACAGGTGGGGCAGGTCAGTACGGGAGAGTCGCCGGATTCATGGAACCCTCAGAAGAGGGTGGTTATGAATTCATTAACCGGGTCAAGGGGGGCGTCATTCCTTCAGAGTTTATTCCCGCTGTTGACAAGGGCTTCCAGTCCTGTCTAAGAAAGGGTCTTTTGATAGGATTTCCGGTTCTCGGGATGAGGATTACGGTCAACGATGGAAGACATCATGCGGTTGATTCCTCTGAGAGGGCATTTATCCAGGCCGCTATAGGTGCCTTTAAACAGGCATACTTAAGAGCCAATCCCGTGATACTGGAGCCGATTATGAAGGTATCGGTAGAAAGTCCCTCTGAGTTCCAGGGAAATGTCATGTCTTCTATCAACCAGCGCAGGGGCTTGATCATGAGCTCGGCGGAAGATGGGGTGTTTACAACCGTTGAGGCCGAAGTTCCTCTGGCAGAGATGTTCGGATATGCTACCATCTTGAGATCAATGAGTCAGGGAAAGGCAGAGTTTACCATGGAGTTTTCCAGGTATTCAAAGGTACCTGAATCAATAAAAGAGGAGCTAAAATTGAGGTATAAAGAAAAATCATAACCGTTCAGCCCCCACTTCTATAATGGGGCTGGGGCAATTCGCCAAGGTGGACAGCCCCAGCCCCTGGCAGTGGTGAACGGTTACAAAAAATCAAAAAGGAGAGAACCATGAAAGATTTCCTAAAGGTCAGCCCTTTAAAGATACTGGAGGGGTCTACCTATAAAGAATTGGGCAAGGGCAATCTGGGGGTTCTCATGGCCCGGGCAGGTGTTGGTAAGACATCATGCCTCATCAACATTGCATTTGATAAGCTCTTTCGTGGGGGAAAACTTGTACATGTTTCCCTCAAGGATGCACCGGAAAAGGTTACCTCTTATTACCATGTTATCTTCTCCGATCTTGTTAAGGTACTGAATATGGAGAATGAATATGAGGTTCGGACCCTCCTGGATAAAAACAGGATAATCCTCGCGTATCTAAAAGAGAGCTTTGACCTTAACAGGCTTCGGAAGAACCTCACAAATCTAATAAAAGAGATTGATTTCACACCAGATACCCTGGTTGTTGATGGTGTTGATTTCGCAGAGGCCGGCAGAGACATATTTGAGGGATTTAAAGGGATAGCCAAGGAGTTTAACCTCGAGGTATGGTTTTCAGCCCTCTCACACAGGCATATTACTGAGGTAAATGAGAGAGGTATTCCCTTTCCCTGCAACAACCTGGATGACCTCTTCAACCTTATTATCCAGTTAGATTCGACTCAATCAGGGGTCTTCCTAAAGCTTCTAAAGGAGCACGACAGTGAAGTCTTACCTGATGCTATGGTAAGGCTTGAGCCAAACAACTTTTTGGCCATGGAGTAGTTGGAAAATTTTTTTCTTGCATCTGAGAATCTGTAGGGTATAACTTACCTGTCAAACAGGAAGGAAATCAACGGACATTACCTGGTAGATGGTGTTAGGTTAGAAGGCCAGACACTGATAAATATCTGCTAACAACACATTAAGGCTAAAGGAAGAAATAGAATGTCTAAGGTATGTGAAATATGCGGTAAAGGACCGGTTTCAGGCCACAATGTAAGTCACGCCCACAATAAGACCAAAAGACGCTGGTTACCAAACCTTCAAAGCGTGAGGGTTAAGATAAAAGGCGGGACAAAAAAAATGAAGGTCTGCACGGGGTGTCTCAGATCAGGACTGGTATACAAAGAAGCAGTAGGCAGTAGGCAGTAAGCACTTTGTATTGAGCCTGTCCCTGCTTCATACTGCATACTCCATACTGCCTACTGTTTTTTCAAATCCGTTCCACCTTTAAGACCTCCTTGATCTTCTTTATCTTTGAAATAATATCTCTTAATTGATTGTAATCGGAAACCTCAATTGTAAAGGTGGATATCCCTTTCTTGTCAACTGTTGTCCGCACATCCGCATCTACAATATTAGCCTCGTTCTGGGCAAATATAGCACTCAGATTGGCCAGCATACCCTTTTTAGAGATATTGGTGATCTTCAATGTGGCCAAATAATTCACATCTTCCGAACGTTCCCATTCCACCTCCACTAAGCGATCCAGGTCAACATCCCTAATATGCCGGCAAGCTTTTGCATGGATGGTGACCCCCCTTCCCCTGGTAATAAAACCGATAACCAGCTCCCCTGGTAATGGTTGACAGCACTTTCCAAAGCGAACGAGCATGTCACTCATCCCTTTAACCTTGATCCCGGTCTCTTCCCTTTTTCTCTTTATCCTGTGAACTATCTTCTGGACAAGGCCCTCTGATTTATCCTCTTTTATGTCTAAATGGGGCATAAGCCGGTTCAAAACCTGCTTTGCTGAGATCTTGCCATAGCCGACACTGGCCAGCAGATCATCCACACTCTTTAGTGAAAATCTATGGATTACATCTAGAATCTGCTTGTTGTTGATGAGCCTGGATAGATTAAGATTGACTTTCCTAAGCTGCTTTTCCAAGATATTCCTGCCAATATCTATGCTCTCTTTTCTCTCCTCTTTTTTTATCCACTGTCTGATCCTGGTTCTGGCCGCGGATGTCTTGGCAAAATTGAGCCAATCTTTACTGGGTTTATGATTTTTGGAGGTAATAATCTGGACTATGTCTCCGGTTTTAAGCTGATAGCTTAAGGGGACTATTCTCTCGTTTACCTTAGCACCTGTGCATCTGTGTCCTACCTCTGAATGGATACTATAGGCAAAATCAACCGGGGTTGCTCCCTTGGGAAATTCCTTAACCTCCCCTTTAGGCGTAAAGATATAGACCTCGCCACTGAAAAGATCGAGCCTGACTGTTTCTAAGAACTCCTTTGGGTCAGTCACGCTTTCCTGCCATTCTAACAACTGTCTCATCCATGCATATTGCCTGTCTATGTCTTTTTCCGACCCATCTCCCTCTTTATACCTCCAGTGAGAGGCAATTCCCTCTTCGGCAATTCTGTCCATATCCCACGTTCTTGTCTGTATCTCCATTCTCTCTCCCAGGGGGGTGATTACTGTGGTGTGCAAAGACTGATACATATTGGCCTTAGGCAGGGAGATATAATCCTTAAAACGACCTGTTACTGGTTTCCACATGGAATGTATCAGGCCCAGGACCTCATAGCACTCCCTTACAGAATTCACTATTATCCTGAAGGCCAGGACATCATAGACCTGTTCTATATTCAGATCCTGCTCCATCATCTTTTGATAAACACTAAAGAAATGCTTATTTCTTCCCTTTATCTTGGCCTTTATCTTGGCCTCACTCAATGTCTTGGATAAGACCTCCTTTGTCTCCCTGATAAATTTCTCCTGTCCTTCTCGCCTCTGGGCAATACCCAATCTTATGTCCTCGTAAATCTTTGGCTCAAGATAAAAAAGGGAGAGATCCTCCAGGGTTGACTTTAGCCAGTAGATACCCAGTCTTCCAGCAAGAGGTGCATAAATATCAAGGGTTTCCTTTGCAATTACTTCCTGCTTTTCAGGGGGTTGAAAACCAAGGGTCTGCATATTATGCAATCGATCTGCCAATTTGACCAGCAGGACCCTGATATCAGTTGCCATGGCAATAATCATCTTTCTTATATTCTCCGCCTGCTGTTCCTCTTTGCTCAAGAACCGTATCTTACTGATCTTGGTAACACCATCTACTATGGTTGTCACCTCCTTGCCGAACAGATATTCAATATCCTTTAGTTCAGCCAATGTATCCTCGACCGTGTCATGGAGAAGACCGGAGGCAATACTCACTTCGTCCATCTTCATCTTGGTAAGAATTCCAGCAACTTCCAGAGGGTGGGAAAGGTATGGTTCCCCTGATAAACGGACCTGGCCCTTGTGAACCTTGGCCGAATAGACATATGCCTTTTCGATGAAATCTATGTCTGCGGTAGGATGATAAGAAACGAGGTTTGATGTTATGTCAGTTAAGCGAATCATAGAGGACCTGGACAACCTCCTTTACCGCTTTAGGGGCCTTGTCTACCGGTATCAGTCTGAGATCTGGCTTGGAGCGTATCTTGATCTCAATGGCATCTTTCTTAAGTGTTCTTAGACTGACCGTGACCCTCACAGGTATGCCAAGAAGATCGGCGTCCTTGAGTTTGAAACCTGGTCTTTCATCCCTGTCATCGATAAAGACTGTCAGGCCTAGATCACTTAGCTGCTGGCACAGATTTTCAGCCACCTCTCTAACATGGGCTTCATGCATTTCAAGGGGTAGAATCGTTACTTCAAAAGGGGAAATAGATATGGGAAAGATAATGCCATTCTCATCGTGACTCTGCTCTATAGCTGCTGCCACAATCCTGCCAATACCTATCCCATAACACCCCATAACAAAAGGAGTTTCCTGGCCATTCCTATCCAGAAAATCGGCCTTAAGGGCTGTAGAGTACTTGGTCCCTAACTTAAAGACATGGCCAACCTCTATTCCCTTACCAAACAGTAATTCACCACCACACCTGGGACATGGATCAGAGGAAGTTATCATCCTTAGGTCTGCGTAGGTCTCCACCTGAAAATCCCTGCCTTCATTTACATTAAGAATATGCTTATCCTCCTCGTTTGCCCCCATTACCATGTTTTTCATCTCCTTAAGGGCAAAATCAGCCACTTTCTTTACCTGTAAACCAATGGCTCCTGCAAAGCCCATCGGGGCACCGGTTACATCAAATACAGTTTCTGGATCTGCCATAGTGAGCTCTTGAACGTTAAGGACATTTCTTAGTTTGGTTTCGTTCAGTTCATGATCCCCCCTTACCAAAGCAGCCATTGGTCCATGCTCAGTTTGATAAATAAGGGTTTTGACCAGTTTTTCGGGCCTCACGGACAGAAACTTAGTTACTTCATCCACGGTTCTAATTCCCGGTGTATCTACAACCTGTAATTCTTCTTCTCTCTCGGTATGTTTGGAATCATCCTCCCTTGACAATATCTCCGCCTTCTCTAAGTTAGAGGCATACGGGCAATTTTGACAGCTTACAATATCATCCTCACCGGTATCTGAGAGAACCATGAATTCATGAGAAAAACTGCCACCTATAGGCCCTGTATCAGCCTCGACTGCTCGGAATTTCAGTCCGCACCTTCTAAAAATAGCCTCGTATGCCACGTACATCCTCTCATAACTCCGGTTGGCCCCCTCTTCATCAATATCAAAGCTATAGGCATCCTTCATAATGAATTCCCGAGCCCTCATGACTCCAAATCTCGGCCTAATCTCATCCCTGAACTTTGTCTGGATCTGATACAGGTTAATGGGCAGTTGTTTGTATGAATGAATCTCCCTTCGTACCAGATCAGTAATTACCTCCTCGTGGGTTGGGCCCAGGCATGATTCCCTGTTGTGTCGATCCCTGAACCGTAAGAGTTCTGGACCATACTGATCCCATCGACCGCTTTCCATCCATAGATCACCTGGTTGCACCCCTGGAAGCAAGACTTCAATAGCACCAGCCCTATCCATCTCCTCCCTGACGATGCTTTCTACCCTTTTAAGGGCCCTCAAACCAAAAGGAAGATAGGTATAGATTCCTGCTGCCAGCTTTCTGATCATTCCAGCCCTGAGCATTAATTGGTGACTTATGATCTCAGCCTCGGCCGGTGTCTCTTTGAGAGTAGGAGTAAAGAATTGTGAATATCGCCTTGAAAGAGATGTCATAATGTAGGTAACGTCATACGTCATTGGTCATTAGTCATTCGTTAAAACAGGAAGTCTCTGACTCTTGATCTCATTTACCAGTGACAAATGACTATTGACATTCGCTGTAATTGACCATCTGTTTGACTTCTTTGATAAGTATCCTGGCCAGATCTGACTCAGGCACTTTTTTGATCAATCTACCCTTCTTGAACAATGTGCCATGGCCCTGTCCGCCGGCAATGCCAATGTCGGCCTCTTTTGCCTCTCCGGGCCCATTTACGACACATCCCATAATAGCTATCTTAAGAGGGGTCGTAATCTGATCCAGGGCATTTTCAATTGTCTCTACCAACGTAAGAAGATCTATCTGACACCTTCCGCAGGTAGGGCAGGATATAATATCCACTCCCCTCTGCCTCAGACCCAGGGCCTTCAAAATCTCATATGCCACCTTGACTTCATCAACCGGATCACGTGTTAGAGAAACCCTGATTGTATCTCCTATGCCCTCGGATAGTAATAGTCCAATCCCTAAGGAGTTCTTAACGGTCCCTGAAACGAGGCTCCCGGCCTCGGTTACACCTAAATGCAAGGGATAGTTAACCTTCTCACTAAGAAGCCTGTATGCCGATATCATTTGCAAGACATCTGACGATTTCAGGGAAATCTTAATAAGATGGAAATCCAAATCCTCCAAGATTCTTACATGATTCATGGCACTCTCAACCATAGCATCTGGTGTCGGGTGACCATATTTTTTTAGGATAGCCCTGTTAAGAGAGCCGGAGTTAACCCCAATCCTTATAGGAATACCTTGAGATCGGGCAGCGGCAACAATCTCCCGGATTTTTTTCCTTCCACCAATGTTGCCTGGGTTCAATCTTAGACCATCAGCTCCGTTCTCTATGGCTGCCAAGGCCAGCCTGTAGTCAAAATGAATATCGGCAATAATCGGAAGGGATACCTCAGATTTTATCTCTTTGATGGCAGAGGCGGCCTTCATATCTGGCACTGCCAGGCGAACAAGCTCACAGCCAGCACACCTTAACCGGTCTATCTGTTTTACCGTGGCAGCTACATCCTGAGGTGGGGTATTGGTCATGGACTGCACCACTACCGGAGCTCCACCACCTATCTTTACTCCACCGATGTCTATTTGTGTGCTGTACCGTCGTTTCATATTCTATGGGGCAAGGGGATAAATCCCAAAGGCATGGGATTCCAGGTACCCTTATTTTCTTGTTTGTCCTTCGATACACAAGGCTCTATGCATATGGTAAAATCAAGTATAATCATAAATTACATTTTGAAGGTAACTAAAAACATATACCATGTCAAGGCGATTTCCCCTCATCCTTAACTTACGATTTTCTCTTGCACTATATGCCCATATTCTGGTACATTTATAAAAGTAAGTTAGCAAATTTAATATGAAAAATTTGAAGTCTAATAGGCGCATTTGCTTCTTTAAAGGAGGAAGACATGTCTGAAGAAGAAATACAGGGCCCAGGATTTACTGTCAGAGATAAAAGAACCTTTGATAGTCAGGGAGAGGTAAAGGAATCGGTAAAGGCTGAAAGGGAAGAGGAGAAGAAAAAGGACAAGGACAGAGAAGAGAAGAAGGAGAAGGGTGCTGCTCCCTTGCCAGAAGTCAATTTTTCCTCCTTCATTCTCTCACTGAGCTCTTCAACCCTTCTTCACCTTGGTGAAATTGCAGATCCCCAGTCGGGAGAAAAAAAGAAAGACATGGCATTAGCCAAACAATCGATTGATATTATCAACCTACTCAAAGACAAGACCAAGGGCAATCTTACCCAGGAAGAGGAAAAACTCCTGGATCACCTTCTCTACGATCTCCGGATGCGTTTTGTTAAAGCAGGCGAATAATGATGCCATCCCCACCTGCAAATAGGAAATCGAGCTCCCCTTTCCTCAATCAGGCCACCATTGAAATGTTGGCCCCGGCCAAACTTAATTTGCTGCTGAAGATTACTGGACAGAGGGTTGATGGGTATCACGAGTTAGTGTCCATTCTGGTTCCCGTGGCTCTGTATGACAAGCTAACGATAAGTAAGGTAGAAAGAGGAATAAAGGTTTATTGGAGTGGCAGGGAGTTGCCCAAGGGCCAAAATAATCTGGTTAATAAGGCGGCTGTCTCTTTTTTTGAAAAAACGGGAATCAGGAAAGGGACCAAGATCACAGCAATCAAGAGGATACCTCTCGCTTCTGGTCTGGGTGGTGGCAGTAGTGATGCCGCAGCAACATTGAAAGGACTTAACCAGCTTTGGGGAAACCCTCTCTCAAATGGAGATCTTGAAGGACTTGCCCTCTCTTTAGGCGCAGATGTGCCATTCTTTCTCCTTCAGAGGCCGGCTTTAGCCAGGGGGATTGGGGAAATACTCGAACCAATAAGAGATTTTCTTTCATTCTGGTATGTTATTTTTAGTCCAAATCTCACGGTCTCAACAGCGTGGGCGTACGAAAGAATCAAATTGAAGTTGACAAATAAAGAGATCCAAAATATAATCAAGGATTGCAAAAAAGCCTTTTTCAATATGTCAGAGCTACTTTCCAACGATCTTGAAAGAGTTACCCTTGGAAAGTACCCTTTTCTTTATTCAATCAAGGATTCCTTAATAAAGTTAGGTGCTCTGGGTGCATTGATGACTGGTAGTGGCCCGAGCCTCTTTGGCCTTTTTGACTCAGCTAAAAAAGCACATGAGGCTGGTAAGATTCTGGTCCGCCAATGGCGGAAAGGAGATGTGTTTGTAGTTAAAGGACTGGGGTAGAAATGTTTTACAAAAAATAATATCAAATTCCAAAGCTCAAAGTTCAAATGAATGTCAAATGACAAATTACAAAAATTGATAGGTTTGTGCTTTATTTGGCCTTTGGATTTTGGAATTTGGCATTAAATGATTGGGGTGTCGTCAAGCGGTAAGACACGGGCCTTTGGAGCCCGCATTCGGAGGTTCGAATCCTCCCACCCCAGCCAAAAAAGAGGACCACTTTTACGTTAGAGGAGCAAAGGGAAGATCCTATGGAGGAGCTAATTGATAATTTGAAGCTATTTGGTGGTACATCCAACGTAAACCTAACCAGAGAGGTGTGTGATTATCTCAATGTCCTTCCTGGGGAGATGGTAAACAAGGTCTTTAGCGATGGAGAGATTCGGGTTGAGATCGACGAAAACGTGAGAGGAATAGACACCTTCATCATTCAGTCCACCAGCAGCCCAGTTAATGATAACCTAATGCAGCTCCTGATAATAACAGATGCACTCAAAAGGGCCTCTGCCAAAAGCATAACAGCTGTAATCCCTTATTATGGATATGCCAGGCAGGATAAGAAGGTCAAGCCACGGGTTCCTATAAGTGCAAAGCTCGTAGCTGATCTGATAACCGTGGCTGGGGTGAATCGGGTAATCTCAATTGATCTTCATGCCGGGCAGATCCAGGGATACTTCAATATTCCTGTGGACAATCTATTCGCAGCACCTATTCTCCTGAATTACATTCGGAAGCATTTTGAAAACAATCTGGCAATAATTTCTCCTGATGCTGGTGGTGTGGAGAGGGCACGGGCCTTTGCTAAGAGGCTTAATGCCGCTCTGGCTATAATAGATAAGAGAAGAGAGGAACCTAATGTTGCCGAGGCCATGAATATAGTTGGGGATGTAAAAGGAAAAACAGCCGTTATTCTTGACGACATGGTTGATACAGCTGGGACGCTGGTCCAGGCTGCTCATGCATTAATCAGAAATGGGGCAGCACACGTCTACGCCTCCTGCACGCATCCAGTCCTCTCTGGTGATGCTATAGAAAGGATAGAGGAATCGCCTATAGAGTCACTGGTAGTAACAAATACAATTCAATTAAATCAAAACGCCCCTGAGTATTCCAAGATTAAGGTTGTTTCCGTGGCAGAGATCTTGGGAGAGGCCATAAAGAGAGTATACTTTTCAAGATCTGTCAGTTCATTATTTGTATGAATAGCTTGGTTCAAGCAGTTGTAACTCAGATGAGTTATTGGAGGTAATATATGGCTACTATGCAATTAGACACTACAATAAGAACCCAGACAGGTAAAGGCCCGGCCCGGAGGCTGAGAAGTGCGGGCAAGCTTCCCGCCATATTTTATGGGCCAAAGACAGACCCCATCATGCTTTCTCTAGATTATGAACAGATCAAGAAGATGCTCAAAGGAAAATCTGCTGAAAGTATAATATTTGATCTAATGATAGATTCCGATGAAAAGGGTCAATCCAAAAAAGTCATGATAAAAGAGATACAGAGGGATCCGGTTACAAGGGATTACCTTCATGTAGATCTTTACGAGATAGCCATGGAAAAAGAACTAGAGGTAAATATTCCTGTCTATCTCATAAACACACCGATAGGGGTAAGCGAGGGAGGTATTTTGCAGCATATGCGGAGGGAGTTAGGGGTATTGTGTATGCCAAAAGATCTGGTAGACAAAATAGATGTTGATGTATCTGGTCTTGATATCGGACAGTCACTTCATATAGAGGATATTTCTTTTCCTCCGGGGTTGAAATCAACAGAAGATTTAAGTCTCACCATTGCCACCGTGGTTGCCCCGACGATAACCGCCGAGGAAGAAGAGGTAGAGGAAACTGAAGGTGAGGAAATAGAAGGCGAAAAGGAATCTTAAAGGCATATACCTGATAGTAGGGCTCGGTAATCCAGGTATTCAATACAGAAGCTGTAGACATAACCTTGGATTTAAGGCGGTTGATCTTTTACGTAAAGAATTAGGCCTTCATTTGTCTGATCAACGCTTTCAAGCCTTAAGCACAAGCACGAATTACCATGATGAGAAGATAGTATTGGCCTGCCCACAAACCTTTATGAATAGATCCGGTCTTGCAGTTAGACATTTAGTAGAATATTACAAACCAGAGATCAGAAACATAATGATTGTCCATGATGATATTGATTTGGATGTTGGTCGCATAAAGATTATCCCCGGAGGGGGGGCAGGAGGTCATCATGGGATAGAGTCTGTGATCTATCATCTTGGAACAAATGGATTCAACAGGACCAAGATCGGAATAGGGCGGCCAAGATATAATGAACCGATTGAGGGTTTTGTTTTGAATCCCCTGTATGACGATCAAAAGAAAACAATGAAAGATGTACTTCATGTGGTAATACAGGGCCTTAAGTCATTCATTTTGGATGGAGTGGAGGCGGCAATGAATAACTTCAATTCTTTGACCATGAGAAAAAAGGAGGTAGAAAGATAATGCAAGGTTTAACTATTTACGCACCTTATTTGGGGATACTGGGTTTAATAATTGCCTATTTCATATATGTTTATGTCAAAAAACATCCCAATGGAAGCCAGGTAATGAAGGATCTGGAGGATATGATCCATTCTGGTGCCATGGCCTTTTTGAAGAAAGAATATTCAGTTCTATTGTTTTTTATAGCCATTGTTTTTCTTATTCTTGGATATAGTATATCCTGGAGAACGGCTATTGCCTTTGTGACTGGAGCATTTTGCTCTATGTTAGCTGGCTATTCAGGTATGAGTGCTGCTACCAAAGGTAATTCGCGAACAGCAGATGCCGCTAATAAATATGGGCAGGCTAAGGCCCTTAACATCTCTTACTTTTCCGGCTCGGTAATGGGCCTTTCCGTAGCCGGTCTTGGTCTCCTTGGGCTTGGTTTCTGGTTCTGGTATTATGGAGGTGACCCAGAAACCGCTCAATATATTAATGGCTTTGCTATGGGAGCAAGCTCAATTGCTCTATTTGCGAGGGTTGGTGGTGGTGTATTCACAAAGGCAGCGGATGTAGGGGCCGATCTGGTAGGAAAGGTGGAGGCTGGCATCCCTGAGGATGACCCCCGAAACCCCGGGGTTATTGCAGATAATGTGGGTGACAATGTGGGTGATATCGCCGGGATGGGGGCGGACATATTTGAATCCTATGTTGGCTCTGTAATTGCCACCATCGCAATTGGAGCCACCCTTGTTATCAATACACCGGAGGCCCTTGACGCATTTGTTAAAGACTTCCCTGTACTGAAAGGTCTGTCCGCCGAGGTCATCAAACTGAAATACATGGCCATGCCCATCCTTGTTGTTATGGCAGGGTTACTGAGCTCCTTTGCGGGTGTCTTCTCTATCAAGATCTTTCAGGCTGGAAACCCGGCCGGTGCCCTCCGGTATACAACCTTTGTGGCAGCCGGTGTTTTCGTAATCTTGACTGCTATCATTACAAATTCCATCGGCATGCCCTGGGGAGCATTCTGGGCCATCTTTTCCGGCCTTCTCTGCGGTATCGCAATCGGTCTTTTGGCAGAGTATTATACCTCTGGACCTCCGATCAGGCGTATTGCTCGTCAATCGGTTACTGGCCCTGCTACCGTAATCATAGCTGGTCTTGCCGTGGGTATGCAATCTACCTATCTCCCCATACTCGGTATCTGTGCGGCCACGTTTATTGGGTTTAAGGCCGCAGGGATTTACGGTATTGGTCTTTCCGCAGTGGGAATGCTGGCAACGGTTGGTGCCACTATGACCGTCGATGCATATGGACCGATAGCAGACAATGCTGGAGGCATATCAGAAATGTCAGGCCTTGGCCCTGAAACCAGAAAAATCACCGATGGGCTTGATGCCCTTGGCAACACTACTGCTGCTATAGGTAAGGGTTTTGCCATAGGTTCTGCTGCATTGACTGCACTGGCCCTATTTGTTGCATATACCCAGGCAGCGGGTCTAGAAATAATAGATCTTAAAAACCCCATGGTAGTAATAGGTATTTTTGTTGGCGGTATTGTGCCCATGCTTTGTGCAGCCATGACAATGACCTCAGTGGGTAAGGCCGCCTTTTCTATTGTGGAAGAGATACGACGTCAGTTCAGGGAAATCCCCGGGCTTCTTGAGGGAAAAGAAGGAGTTAAGCCGGATCCGGCAACCTGTGTGTCCATCGCAACCGGGGCAGCCCTCAGGAGGATGGTGGGACCAGGTCTGGTTGCTGTTCTTACCCCTGTGGCAGTAGGTTTTCTCTTGGGAAAGGAGACCCTGGGCGGGATGCTTGTCGGTGCCACGGCCATGGGCGCATTTCTTGCTCTTTTTATGGCCAATGGAGGCGGTGCCTGGGATAATGCCAAGAAATACATAGAAGCAGGTAACTTAGGAGGCAAGGGAAGTGATAACCATAAGGCCGCTGTAGTTGGTGATACCGTGGGTGATCCTTTCAAGGATACCTCTGGGCCAGCAATGAATATCTTGATCAAATTAATGTCGGTCGTATCCCTTGTAATGGCACCAGTACTACCTGTGGTTGGTCTATTCTTGAGATAGAAATATTGTAAACCTCAATCCGCTTGCGGCGGACCTCATAGAGGAAATATTGTGTTTTCTCGATTGAATATCTAACTACGTAGGGTGAGAGGAGGCAGCAATGTTTAAGGTAGGGGATTTGGCAGTGTATCCAGCACATGGTGTTGGCGTTATTGAGAGAATTGAAAATAGGAAAATTTCAGGTTGTCAGGAAGATTTCTTTGTCATGAGAATACTTGAGAACAATATGATTATTATGATCCCGTCTTCAAACGCTGAAAATGTTGGATTAAGACAAATTATAGACCAGAACGAGGTACTAAAGGTTTACGCCATACTTAAAGAGAGAGAGAGATCTGTAGATGGTAGTCAGACCTGGAACAGACGTTATAGAGATTACATGGATAAGATTAAAAGCGGCTCTGTCTTTGAGATTGCAGAAGTCTATCGCGACTTAAGTACAATACAACAGGATAAAGAGCTATCCTTTGGAGAAAGAAAGATGTTGGATACAGCCCGAAGTTTGCTTGTAAAGGAGATCTCCCTTGCTAAGAACATGAAGGAAGAAGATGTGGAAAGAGATATTCAATCGAATCTCTTTGTACAGACCGTGGATAAAGAGTAAGGCCTGCGTTAATAGAAAACTGTGGTAAACCCCGTTAGAAAGCTTAAAACAAGCTTTAGAACTGACTCAAACTTATTAGTTCTTTCTGCCATAAATGGTTTACCCCGTTAGATAAAATCAATCAAATGGGACGAACCCTGGATAATATTTCATATCTAACGGGGCGAGGCCTTCTTTCTAACAGGGTAAACGCCGTGCAGAAAACCTTTATCTTTCATCAATCATCACCAGATATAGATGTAAGGCTTGACAAATTTCTCTCCGCTAACAGAGATGTGGATTTGGCCAGGTCCAGGGTTCAGAATCTCATTAAGATCGGTGCAGTAACAGTTAATGGTGAGAAGAAAAAGCCTAGTTATCAACTAAGACCTGGCGATAGGATAAGGGTTTCATTTTTACCCCCATCGGTCCTTTTTGAGGCATCTGAGAACATAGAGTTCGGTCTTCTTTACGAAGATAACTCGATTTTGGTAGTTAACAAACCTCCAGGTCTGGTAGTTCATCCTTCTGCTGGCCATCATACAGGAACTCTGGTCCATGGCCTTCTCCGCAAATGTACTAATCTCTCTTCCTTTGGTGGTCCGGTAAGGCCGGGGATTGTCCACAGGCTTGATAGAGATACGTCAGGCGTGATGGTAGTAGCTAAGACAGATCGGGCCCACAAATTCTTGGCTCATCAATTCAAAAGAAGGGAGGTAAAGAAAGAATATCTGGCCCTTGTCCACGGCAACGTAGAAAAAGACAGGGGAATGATGGATTTACCTATCAGGAGGCACCCGGTAAAAAGAAAAGAGATGCACATCTCCCTTTTAGAGGGTAGAACGGCCATGACCCAGTGGGAGGTCATATCTGTTTTTTCTCTTGGTTTTTCGCTGTTGAAAATAAGCCCCTCTACTGGTAGAACTCACCAGATAAGAGTTCATATGGCATATATGGGTTATCCGGTAGTAGGTGATGGTGTGTATGGGTACGGAAAAAGATGGTGGAAGCAACAGTCTTCGATAGTTAAGGAGGCCCTCACGTTGGCAAAAAGGCAGATGCTCCATGCCGAATTATTGGGATTTGTTCATCCTGATTCAATGAGATATGTAGAATTTCAGGCCCCTCTTCCAATGGATATGGTCTGCCTACTGAAATGGCTAAATGAGAATCAAAAACCAAAAATGCTAAATAACTTGTAAAATCCCTTGACATAAAGGTATTGGAGCTATATTATATTAGGTGCTCTATACATCCACAAGAAATGCATTCCTTGCTAGATTAAGTTATTAACCCTTTCATCTTTGAAGGTCTGCTTAACAATCGGCGTTTACTCATAATCTTCAAGAATAAAGAAATTATAGTAGAGTGCCTCGTTTGAGGTTACAGACTGCATTTCTCTTTTTTGCCAAGCTGGCCAAAAAAGCGGTAAAAGGATAATAATAATAAATATATTCAGATCTATGAGGTATAGTAAGAGATGAACTTACTGGAGCTTAAAGGCAAGAATATAGGTGAATTGATAGGTATGGCTAAGACATTCGGAATTGGTGGTGCTGCTGGTATGCGAAAGCAGGATCTCATTTTCTCTCTCTTGCAGGCCCAGACAGAACAAAATGGTGTCATTTATGGGGAAGGGGTGTTGGAGATCCTGCCAGATGGCTTTGGTTTTCTCAGGTCACCAGATTCTAACTACCTTCCCGGGCCAGACGATATGTATGTCTCGCCATCCCAAATAAGACGATTCACCTTAAGGACAGGAGATACTGTTTCAGGACAGATAAGACCACCAAAGGAAGGGGAAAGATACTTTGCTTTGCTAAAGGTAGAGCATATCAACTATGACGATCCAGAAGCAGCTGCAGATAAGATACTCTTTGATAATATGACTCCTCTTTACCCGACGGAGCGAATAAGACTAGAGTCAGACCCTGATAACCTTTCGACAAGGATCATGGATCTAATGACCCCAATAGGAAAAGGGCAGAGAGGATTGATTGTCTCTCCCCCCAGAACAGGAAAGACAATGCTTCTTAAAGACATTGCGAACGCAGTTACCGCAAACCATCCGGATATACATAAAATAGTCCTTTTGATTGACGAGAGACCTGAAGAAGTTACTGATATGGCCCGCTCTGTGGAGGCTGAAGTTATTAGCTCGACCTTTGATGAGCCTCCTCAACGTCATGTGCAGGTAGCTGAGATGGTTATAGAAAAGTCCAAGAGATTGGTCGAGCATAAAAAGGATGTCCTTATTCTCTTGGACAGCATTACTCGTCTGGCTAGGGCCTATAACACCGTTGTTCCACCAAGTGGCAAGATATTATCCGGGGGCGTTGATTCAAATGCCCTCCATCGGCCGAAGAGATTTTTCGGGGCCGCCAGGAACCTTGAGGAGGGAGGAAGTCTGACCATAATTGCCACCGCCTTGATTGATACGGGGAGCAGAATGGATGAGGTAATCTTTGAAGAGTTCAAAGGTACTGGTAATATGGAGCTCAATCTCGACAGAAAACTGAGCGACAGGCGAATATTTCCTGCTGTGGACATCAATCGTTCAGGAACAAGGAAGGAGGAACTCTTGATTGAGGAAGAAGATCTCAATCGTATCTGGATCCTCCGTAAACTCCTTGCCCCTCTTACACAGGTTGATAATATGGAATTCCTATTAGATAAAATACAAGGAACGAAGACCAATAAGGAGTTTTTGGCATCAATGAATCAATGATTTGTGTTTCTTGGGTTTGTCGGGTTTGTTGCCTTAATTTTAGGCACTTTAGGTCACTTTAGGCCTGCCCGTCCCGCTCTGCGGGACGAGGCGGGCGGGCACTTATAACTTTTGATCCTTAATAAATGGAGACTTTGAGTATGAAGAAAGACATTCATCCACCCTTTGAGAAGGCAATTGTGCATTGTGCCTGCGGTAACGAATTTGAGACCTTTTCTGCCACCAAAGAGATTAAGGTCGAGATATGTTCTCAATGTCATCCTCTCTTTACCGGGCAACAAAAGATTGTCGACTCCAGAGGACGTGTTGAGCGGTTCAGACGTAAGTACCGGAAGATCGATGAAAATAGCAGAAGTAACAAAAAGAAAAAATAAGAGAATAATTGATTATGTTCCCTCAAATTGAAGAGGTAGAAAGACGGCTGAATGCCTTGGAATATGAACTGAGTAAGCCGGAGGTTATTCAGCAGCAAAGCCTCTACCAGAAATATCGAAAAGAGCATGTTAGTCTTCTACCTATTGTGGATACCTTTCGCAAGTACAGATCGACAAAAGAGAAGATCAAGGATACCCGAAGCCTCCTTAATGATCCTGACAGGGAGATGAGGGAACTCGCTCAGATAGAGATAGGCAGGTTGAAGGATACCTTGGCGAAGCTGGAACATGAGGTGGGGCTCTTGCTTGTTCCCAAGGATCCAAAGGATGAAAAGAATATTATTTTTGAAATAAGGGCAGGCACTGGTGGGGAAGAGGCAGCCCTCTTTGTCGCAGATCTCTTTAGGATGTATGGCCACTATATAGAAAAGAAAGGCTGGAAGATGGATATCCTGAGCCAGAGCCTTACGGGTCTGGGTGGTTTTAAGGAAATCATTGCCTTAGTAGAGGGGGAGAGGGTGTATAGTTGTCTAAAGCATGAGAGTGGGGTTCACAGAGTACAGAGGATACCGGAGACAGAGTCAAAGGGGCGAATACATACCTCAGCTGTTACTGTAGCAATACTACCTGAGGCAGAAGAAGTGGATGTGTCAATTGATCCGGCTGATCTCAGGATAGATGTGTATAGATCCTCAGGCCCGGGAGGCCAGGGCGTTAACACCACAGATTCAGCTGTGAGGATCACACATATTCCTACTGGATTGGTGGTCTCTTGCCAGGACGAAAGATCTCAACACAAAAACAGGGCCAAGGCCATGAAGATCTTAAGATCTCGTCTTCTTGACCTTCAAGAGGAAGAACAACGCGCTCAGTTATCTGAGGATCGAAAGAATATGGTAGGTAAGGGAGATAGAAGCGAGAAGATAAGGACTTACAACTTTCCCCAGAGCAGGGTAACCGACCATAGAATTGGGTTGACAATCTATAGACTTGAGGAGATTCTGCACGGTGAGCTTGATCTCATCTTGCATCCCCTCCTAGCTCATTACAAGGCCGAGTCCGAGAAAGGCCAAGCAACCCAACTGTCATGACCCAAA
>JAPVWE010000002.1 GCA_028572035.1 Desulfobacteraceae bacterium
CCTGGTTCAGTTGGATTGAGGAGAGGGCCGACAAGGCTGGATCGCCTTGAGGAAATTGGCCCATCCCCCGATTAGCCCTCATTCCTCTATTGCAATAGCCCTCACTGGCGATCCCTCTACCCCTTTCAGTTTTAGTGGAATAGCCATAAACCTAACCCTTTTTCTTTTTATGCTTTTCAGGTTAGCCAGGTACTCTATATTGAGTATACCTTTTGGAAGAAAAACGTTATGGACAACAAACTCACTTTTAGCTGGCTGGCCATCTTCAATCAGCCGAATAACATAATCCTGGGGGAAATCGTAACCAACGGCTTTTGGCTTTTTCTCTGCAAGCCACGTGGCTCCCTCCTCAGTCAGGTAAGGGGCTTTTTTCCAAAAATCCATATCTCCCCACATCCTGTCTGGCCAGTCTGTTCTTAGCAGTACAAAATCACCTTCCTGGATATGCCCGCCGTTCTTCTCAAGGTCATCGGGAGTAATAGCTTCATTCTCACCTTTGTAGCTGAGGTTCACCACGGATGCCTCTCCCATAGTCATCTCCAGAGGAATTTCGTCTATGGCCTTCCCTCCTTCCACATAATGAAGGGGAGAGTCCATGTGTGTGGTTGTGTGCACGGACATGGTAACCGTGGTCAACTGATGACAGAACCTTGGGAACTCTTTGTCTACTTCAACCTTCCAACGTGGTAAATCTTCGCTTATCTGAATCGATAGGTCGATAATTTTAGCCATTTCGCCTCCTTCATTTTCTCCTTGCTTCCCTGTTTTCAGCTATGGATTATTTCTGATGGACTCCTTCATCCTTCTTCTGATGAGCAAGTAGCCTGCGATGACAAACAGCAACCCAATAATGAAGATCAGGCTGTTATCCTTCATCATGCCATATGCGACCATCACTATACCGATCATACATATAGGAGCAATCAGATATTTTCTACTAACGATGTATGATGTAATCCTAAATGCCATAGAATCCCACTGACCCTTTGAAATCTGGGAATAGTTCCCCATTTCCAAACGGGATGTCGACAATCTTTTCTATCTTATTATCGGCATTTTTTGAAGAGTTTTTTTGAAACCTATAGGTAACCGTTCGGTCTTTTGACCCTCTCTGATAAGAATGTCAAGGGGTAGATTATATTGGACAGGATCGTGCGCCTCCGTATCGTACAAATCTGTCAAGAAATCAGCACCACTTCTATCTAAGAAAAGACCCCCTGGCTTCGATCCGCAGGATCGAAGAACAGGGAGGGGGTCGGCTTCCCCCGTCCATAACTGTATGAAATGACGAGGTCCCGATCCTTGGATCGGGAAACCGAAGAAAAAATTTCATAACCCTTTTTCCTGCTAATAATATTAATAAATACTATTAGTTAGCTATTCTTTTTAATATATTTGCCCACAGATTTTTATGAGGACCCAAAATTAAAAACTGTAGAGCTGCTGAAACCTTCATGGCTCAAGATAAGTCAAATAAGGACATTGCCCACTGAAAGACTGGGTCGAGGGTTAGGGATGATAAGCTCCAAGTAACTCGAAGACGTAATTGAGGGCTTGCTGGATATAATAGGGTGAAAAGCAAATTGGCTAGTCTCAGGTTGAAGAGCTGCTGACCCCCTTCTCTCTTGTAGGGAGGGGAATCACAATCGCACAGACTCAGGAGATAGTCTAATCAGTTTTATCCTCAGTTATTTCCGACGCATCAGAGATAGTAATTGATACTTCCTTGATGGAGCGCCTGTCGGCCTTCCTTATAATGAATTTCAGGTTGGCAAACTGAAAGTTTTCTCCAACCCTGGGTATCCTTTCCATATGCTTTAGGAGAAAACCGGCAACTGTTTCGTAGTCATCCTTGGGGAGTTGTAATTTGAGATGGTCATTCAGCTCATCTATTTCCATGCGGGCATTCACAAGGTATTTGTTTTTTCCAATTTCTACAAAAAGCCTCTCTTCCTTGTCGTACTCATCATATATCTCTCCAACAACCTCTTCAAGTATGTCTTCAATGGTAACGATGCCTATTGTGCCGCCATATTCATTGACAACTACAGCAATGCTATTGCCCTCAGTTCTCAGCTGCTTCAGAAGTTCATCAATAGGTGCAGTGTTGGGCACATAGGGGGCGGGGCGCATCACATCCTTAAGGCTCTGTGTTTTTTGCTGGGCAGTCAGGAGGTCGAACGCATGAACCATGCCTATGATATTATATGCTTCCTCTGAATACACAGGTATTCTCGAGTAACCGGTTTGTTGAGCAAGAGTTACAGCCTTGTCAATGCTGTCCTGTATCTCCAGTGCCTCTATGTTGATGAGCGGTATCATAATGTCTTCCACCTCTGTCTCAGAAAAATCAAATATACGTTCAACGATCTTCTTCTCAGCTGTTCTCAGACTGCCGTCTATATTCCACATGTCCAGATAGTTCTCAAGATCCTCTCTTGTAGCATAGGGCCTAAACTGGGCGCTGCCCATGCCAAGAAGCTTCATAAAAAGTTGTGTCAGCCATGTCAGGATTAAAACAAATGGATAAAAGATTACGGATATAGCCTTGAGCGGATAAACAAGGTAGGTGGACATCTGCTCGGCATGGTATCGATACACGGTTTTTGGGACAATCTCGCCAAAGATGAGGATTAACGGGGTCATGATAAGTATGGTTATGTATGCATATTGTTCTCCAAGGTATCTAATAATCAGAAAGGTAGCGATTGCATTGCTCAGGACCACAGAGATGTTGGTGCCAAGCAGGGTTGTGGAGAAGAACTTCTCCGGTGCCTGGAGTACAGCATCTACCAGGGCTGCCCTTTTGGAGCCTTGTTCTGCTAAGGCTTTTATGCGCGCCCGGTCCACGGAAACCATGGCAGTTTCCGTTCCTGAGAAAAATCCCTCACAGGATATGCACACCAGAATAACAAATACCCCAAGGAGAAGTTCAAACATCGTTTTTGTCCTCTATATCGGTTTCATCCATTATCTCGCCGACAAGCTCCTCAAGGATGTCCTCCAGGGTAACCACCCCAACTGTTTTATCCTGGCTGTCCACTACTATCCCTATATGGGTTTTGACTTTCTGAAATTCAAGTAACACTGACAGTGCATTTCTTCTTTCATGGACAAAGGTTGGCTTTCGCAGCATAGACTTTATTGTCACAGGTTTTTTGCTGTGTCCAGGACTTCTCAGACGCAGGAGATCTTTTGCATGAACAAAGCCGGTAATCTGGTCAATGCTCTTTTCATAAACCGGGTAGCGTGAAAACCTCTTTGTTTCAATAATTTCCATTAAGGCTGCTTCACTGATGTCCAGGGGCACTGCTATGATACGGTCGCGGGGCATCATTATCTGGGATATGTATATGTCGTCCAGGCGGAATGCCCGGTGAATAAGATCGCGCTCGCCAGGCTCAATTGTTCCCTCTCTACTTCCAACATCTACCATGGACCTGAGGATGTCCTCATCGATATTTACTGAATCGAGAGGCTGTTTTGTCGGATCTTTCACAAAGAGGCTTATGAATACCTTTGCAGCGGAATTGAGCACATGCCTGACCGGGGCTATTGCCGTTGAAAAAAGATAGAGAGGATAGGAGTTAAAGAGAGCTATCTTTTCCGGGAATTTGATGGCTATGGTCTTCGGTATTATATCCCCAAAGAGCAAAAGCACGGGAACAGTTACTGCCATGGAGAGGAAAGGAAGAAACCAATCGCTCATTATATCCTTTGCAATAGAGTAGACGAGCGCTGCTGCCACAACTGAAATGGATATATTAACAATTTCATTCCCGATAAGCACTGTGGTGAGGAATGTGCTTGGAGCTTTTAAAAGATTCACCATGTATTTAGAACCTGAACCTTTTCGGATTTTCCTTCGGCGCAACCTAACCTTGCTGAGTGAAAAAAAGGAGACCTCAGATGAAGAAAAGAAACCTGAAATAAGTAGTAAGATAATAATAGCTAATAGCTTTGTATAGTAGTGCATTTCCTCTCAAGGAAGGCAGATATGGTGATTGTGATATGTTTGATGTGTTGAGGTGTGCTGAAGCTTATTTTTTTGAAAGGGCCCTTCCATCAAATGACTTTTAAATTTGGTATGCTACAAAAGTATAATAGCAATACTTTGTTCACAAGTCAAATAAAATAAACTTGATTGCATAGGAATTTCCTTTTTGGACGCAGATGAACGCAGATTGTTTCCGAATTCCGGGTTCCGTCATTCGGAACTCGGAAGAAAGATTTTAAATATAAAGAGCTAATAGAATAATTACCTGCCCGCCATGCGAGTTCCGGAACTCGGAAGCGGGCGGGTCTGCGGATATCGGCGAAAATCTGCGTCCTAATAATCATGGCAGAAAGGGGAGAGGAAATAGGCAAGGAATCGCTCTTAAGGAGTGACAATGAGAGGGGTCTGTTGCTCTTTTTCTTTTTCCTTGTGATCGCTTTCCAGCAGGCTGTAAATAGATTTCAGCAGGAGGTTCCAGATAAAAGGGTTGGGATCGATAGGGCTAAAGGGGTTTTTCAGATCTATGGCGGCACTCATCGTTGCCCTGGCCTCCTTTTCTTTGTCTGTTTTTAGCAGGACATAGGCCATTTCCTCAAGCCGTCTTTTCCAAAGGAGCCGTTTTTCCTCCGGGAAGAGTTCCTCCAGGGCTTCCCTGTATATGCTATTGAGCCGGGCTTCTTTTTGATCAGGTGTAAGCACTATCCTGCTTTCCTGGGCCTCCTTAATGCTTGAAACATATTCTTGCACTTCTTGCTCGTTTAAGAACCAGGCAGAAAAGGGGGTGAGCTTGTGTAGCGTGCCCGACTCCTTTAAAAGATACGCCCGGTCTTTTACCTCATCCTCTTGTATGTACTGATATATGATAGGGTCAGGATGATCCCAGGTAATGTCCTTAAATTCATTTTCAGCGTCATGATATCCCTGGGGAAGGGGCTTGGAAAGCCTTTGTGAGAGAGAAGAGGCCTCTCTGAGAAGGTGAATACAGTAGGTCGCTGGTGTAGTAACAATTGGAAAATCTTCTGAAGAGAGAGAGTTTTTCATAAACTCATCAAAGCCCTTTTTGCTGAATTCCCTCAGGTTGAATTCTTGGATTCCTTCGAGGTCGTTCACTATGCTGAAGACTACGAGCAGCCCTCTTGCAGGTCGGGACCTGGCGATCACGATTATCCTGCTTCCTGTTGAATCAATTGCGCCCAGATATCCCTCGGGTTCAGCAGGTTTCGGGGGTCTCAGGATAGACTCATCTTTTGGAGATTTTTCCTCCCATCTGACGCCCTTCTGTCTCAACTTGTAAAGTGTTCTCTTTATGGACTTGATAGCCCACTTCTCTTTTATGCTGGCCATCATCCCGGTGAGGAACTGGGCGGTTTCAGGGTTGGGAATCCTTGATAAGGCCTCGATCAAGGGAATAGTCAGGGCAGGCTCTTGTTCCAAACAAGAAGAAACCCTCTTAAGAACCTCTTCAGGTGTAACCTTCTGGCTCTGGGCAGTCTTAATCTCATGTACGATGTTATCTACTTTTTCCCTTGAGATTGAATCTACCTTGCGTCCTTTTGGCTTCTTGGCCATCCTTTTTCCTTTTATGGCATCCGTCTTATATGGTAAGGGTAGTCTGGTTTTTAGGTGTTGGAAGTATATGGTAGGGGTGTTTGTGTGTAAAGGAAAAAAGTGAAAGGTGTCAGTCGATCCAACGGACTACTGACCCGCCTGCTTCCGAGTTCCGGAATTCGGAAACTCGCGTTGCGAAGCATTGTGGGTAGATGGCGGGCAGGCAACCATCAACGGAGGCTACCAAGATGAACAAGGATTATAAGAAAGTAATTCGAAGCTGGAAGATGTATGATTGGGCCAATTCTGCATTTGCAACAACCATTATGGCAGCAGTGCTTCCTGAATTCTACAGTTCAGTTGCGGGCTCCACCCTTGATAAAACCACTGCGACCAGCTACTGGGGATATTCCAATACAATAGCTATGTTAATTATTGCGATCTCAGCACCTATCTTAGGTGCAATCGCTGACCACTCTGCTGCTAAGAAGAGGTTTCTTGGTGGATTTGCTTTTGTTGGTATTTTGGCGACAGCGCTTTTGTTTGGCACAGGTACTGGTATGTGGTTTTATGCATCGCTTTTGTATATTTTTGGAAGAGTAGGCTTTGGGGGTGCCAATATCTTTTACGATAGCCTGCTGCCCCATGTAGCCAGATCAGAAGAGATTGATAGGGTTTCTGCGGAAGGGTATGCCTATGGATATTTGGGCGGTGGGATCCTTTTGGCTATCAATCTCCTCATGATAATGAAACCAGGGTTTTTTGGTATCCCGAATGCTCTATGGGGTTCAAGGATATCTTTCTTGAGTGTTGCAGTCTGGTGGGCAGTTTTTTCCATACCCATTTTCAGAAACGTCTCTGAACCCCCGAGGGTAATTGCACGAGATGAAAGCTACAATCCCCTATTGGCTGGATATCAGAGGCTGAGGAGGACATTTAGGGATGCTAGAAGATTTAAAGAGCTGATAAAGTTCATCGTGGCATTCTGGCTCTATAATGATGGAATAGGAACCATCATAATTATGGCCGTGATTTTTGGTGCGGAAATCGGGATCGGTAGAGTTCATCTCGTTGGGGCAATTTTGATGGTACAGTTCCTTGGTATCCCCTTTACGCTACTTTTTGGCAGGTTACCTAAGAAATTAGGGACGAAAAACTCGATTCTCTTAGCCTTGGGCATCTACACTATTATTGCCATTCTGGGGTATTTCATGCAAAGGCCGCTCCACTTCTGGCTTCTGGCCCTTTTGGTTTCTATGGTTCAGGGAGGATCCCAGGCCCTGAGCCGATCTATGTATGGATCCATGGCGCCACCATCGAAATCAGCCGAATTTTTTGGTTTCTACAATGTTAGCAGTAAATTTGCTGGTATCATTGGGCCTACACTCTTTGGCGTAGTAGGACAATTAACTGGTTCAAGCAGGCTAGGTATTATCTCAGTTATTTTTTTCTTTTTGTCAGGTGCACTTGTATTGACCCAGGTTGATCATACGCAAGGAATCAAGGCTGCCATCAGTGAAGATGATGAGGAACGAATGAGAGCAGGGCAATAGGTTATCTATAGTGGACGACAATAAAAAGTAGTCATTGCGAGGAACGATAGTGGTTGCGAGGCGAAGCCGAAGCAAACTCGGAGCCTTTCCTTGACAATTGAGAGATACAACGGCCTGACATCATGGAAACTGAGATTCCTCGCTGCGCTCGGAACAGGCTCCACAATCCCACGAGATTGCCGCTGAGTTTATCCTGATGAAAGAAGGGCTCGCAATAACAGGCTACTGAGTGTCAATTTACTTAAGTCGTTCGCTATAGATCGAAGTTTGGTTCTTGCTGTATGTATGGTCAGCCCTTTACAAAGGGTAGGGTCAAAAGCGCATGTGGTATGGTGAGCACATCCAAATCAGGCCTTCCAATGTGTTTAACTGCAAATTCCAACGCCTGCTCCATCGTCTGAGCATGGATCATTTTGGTCTCCCTTACAATCTCCGGAAATTCCGCACCAACAATAACAACTGGGTTTACCTCCATGACCTTTGCCATGATAAAGGCCCTTTGGGCACCGGGTTGATACCCTTTCTGTCGCATTTTCTCCAATAGGGTGGCGACATTTGGCGAAGAGCGCATTTCCTCAAAGAAACGCTGCTCACCAATTCCCTTGCCTGCACCCTCCTCGCACCTCGCCGGGGTGATGAGTACACCCCCTTTCTTTACCACCGGGGTTGGAGCAAAAAATATATAACTCGGGGCGCGGCTTGCTTGATAGAGATTCGCATCCTTGGGGAAACCAACGCCTCCAACTACTACATCGTATTCATGAGGAACTGGTACGGTATATAATCTTTGGGCTGCGGTGGCCAGTTTTTCAAATGTCGCCTCTGGCTCACCACCATATATAGCAACCGGCCTTTTTTCCTCATCCAAGACAACATTCAGAGTAAAGCGCAAACCAGCTCGCCTTGCCGCCTCTGTAATTGCCTCGTGAAAAGGGTTGCCCCTTATCTTACCCAGGCGTGTGCCGGGATCATCAATCATCTTAGGCCCATGTGTATAAGCAATCATCTGCTCGCTGGCTGCACCAATTGCGACCGTCTTCCGTGCCCCTGAATAGCCTGCATATTGGTGGGGCTCGACAATCCCGGTGGAAATGAGTAGATCTGCCTCATAGGCGATTTTGTTTACTGATAGGGGTATCCCGCTATCCGTTTGTCCAAGGTCTACAAAGTCAGCAGGCTTTTGCGGTTCATTATCCACAACATGGTACTTCTCCACCAGATGAGTACCGAGCTTAGCTACTTTCTCCTCATACGTACTGGGCCGGTGTAACCCGGTTCCACATAGTAGTGTAATATCTTCCTTCTGGACACCCGCTGCATGGAGTTCACTCAGGATTGGTGGAATCAAGAGGTAATCAGGGCAAGCTCTGGTGATGTCGGTAAAGACAATACATACGGTATTCCTTTTCCTTGCTAGCTCTCTTAACGGGGCTGAATTGACGGGCTCTGCTAAGGCTTTGTCAATAGCAGCAGATACATTGGGAAGGGGTGGGATGGGTTGAGAATGAATCACGGTTCCTTTCATGCCTGGTAAAAGGTCAAACTCTATCTCTGTTTTCCCATATGGCACTTTGTACATTGCTATTACCTTAAGACAAATTTCCTTATATATGCTTGGTAAAGAGATCAGGGCCGAGGTAATCAGAGCTTTCTTGGGTCTTGTAGATGAGATGGAGGTTGTGTGTCAAGGCTAAAACCAGCTAATATCTAAATAGTTATTTCAAGATGACCACCATAGTGGTATTAAGATTTTAGCAAATGGTTACTATGAGTATCGGGAGAAATAATATGCTGGGTATTTCTACATGCTGGTGGTTTAATAGGGTATCTGGGGGAGAGGAGATAGTTAACGGTATCTTGGAGTTGGGTCTGAAAGGTGTTGAACTGGAATACCGGATGAGTCATGCTGTTTTCAAGCAGATGAAGCCCCAGTTGAGAAAGGTTTTGAGTGTATTGACTATACACAACTTTTTTCCCATACCAGAAGGTATACCCTCTGATAAAGGAAGTGGGGACCTGTTCTTGCTCTCATCCACCGACAGGGACGAGCGCTCAAAGGCAGTGAAACATACCATTAAGACACTTGAGCACGCCCATGAGCTGGGAGCCAGGGCTGTGATTCTCCACCTTGGTAGGGTGGATATGCCGAATCCAGCACAGGATTTTCTTAGACTACACAGAAGTGGAAAGATAGGTGAAAAAGAGGGACTGGCCTTTGTAAAAGAGCAAAAGCTAATCAGGGAGGCTAGCAAAAAGAAGAACCTGGATGCAGTGTTATTGAGTTTGGAGAAGCTAAACAGGAAGGCAGAAAAAAGAGGAATATTACTGGGCATTGAAAACAGGTACCATTTTCACGAGATTCCAGATTTAGAAGAGATTGGGCTTATCCTGAGAAAATTTAAGGGAGGGAATATCCGTTACTGGCATGATGTAGGCCATGCCATGGCCCAAGAGAATATGGGCCTTAACAGGCAGAGGGACCTTCTTGAGAGTTACTCAGAAGAGATGATAGGGATACATCTCCATGATGTAAGGGGTGCTGATGACCACCTTGCCCCTGGTCAGGGGGAGGTAGACTATAGCCAGATAAAGCCTTTCATGAAACCATCGACTATTACAGTACTGGAGGTCCACTCCAAGGTGAGAAGAAAGGCGTTGCTGGAAGGAATAAGGTTTGTGACCACGGTGATCTCTCAGAGCAATCAATAGACCAGGCTCAAATTGCTAAAGACCTAAGGGATGAAATATTTAGGCATGAAAGGATTAAACGGATAATAATAGATGGGACTTGAGGGAGATTGAAAGAATTTATCATCTACACCTTAGGAACCAGCACTCGCAGCAAAGAAGAATTCCTCGATCTTCTCAAATACTATCATATTGAAACAGTGGCAGATGTGAGGAGCTTTCCTCAAAGTAGATTCGAGCATTTTAAAAAAGAGAATCTGGTAAGAATATTAAGAGAAGGGGGAGTTAAGTTATGGAACTCAATTCATCTGTGTTACCAGTTGAGTGAAGCTATTTTCCCTCATGCAAGTGATAAGCCAGTTTTGTTGTCACAAAAATACAAGCGCATGCGTTGTAAATCATGTTTCTGAAAGTACCTGAAAGTTGCTCGTACTCTTTTTGAAGACTCTCCATATCCAGTTTATTTACCTTTAAATCGTTTGATGCTAAAACCAGGGCAGAACGAGGTTCATGGTACATATCCATGAACGGTATATAACCAAAGAACTCATCTTTTTCAAGAGTCAATAGCGGCAGATAACCTTTCCGGGTCTGCCCAATCACGTATGCCTCACCTTCCATTATGGTGAACACCTCTTTTGCTGAAGAATCCTTTTTAATAATTACCTTCTTATCTTTGGTAAATAATTTGGTCTTGTCCTCTTTCATGAACAACTCTACAGCCCTATCCGTAATCTTTCTTTGCCTACCATCCATGCTGAGAAGAATTCTTCTGAAATCGGGTGATAGAGATGTGAACTCTCGAGAAAGAAGCTCAGTATCCAGCAAACCCAATTGGACGTCGCCTAAAGCAGCTACGGTAGCACTTCGGGTATATTCCATGGATGACAAAGTGGTGAAGGTTCCGAGAAAGCATCCTTGTCCAAGACGGCCTATAGTCATAGGACCATTGGGTGTTTCCCTGTTTACACTTACTAAGCCTTTCAATATGACCCAAATCCACTTGCCATGACCCCCCTCTCTGACAATTCCCTGTCCATCACTGTATTGTTCTTCATCAAGGATATCGGAGTAATCCACTAATGGTCCTTTAATGACCTGAGGAGCCCCTTTTTTCCCAGACCCGGTTCCACTACTTTCTGCGGCAGCAACCTCATCAAAAGAGGGAGACCCTACCTTTTTGATCAACCCGTCATCGAGCATCCTCATGGCATCGAGTACAATCTCCATTTTGCTCTTGTTGACCACCCGTTCAATATGGACCTTCTCTTCAGAAAACTCGAATTTCCCTTCTACCCATCCAAACAGGGCGTAAATAGCATCTAAAGCACTCAAGGGACCGACGGTAGCATTTATAGGATCTCCATTGAGAAAATATATGAGCCCAGGGTTTGGAGCATATTGACTCGTAATTCGCATTATCCCAGTGCTATTGTTCCCACCAAGTATTTGGAAAATATCTGCCAGGTTAATAAAACTCAGGCTTCCTGCGAGTGCCGCTTTATCACCCATGATGAACCTTTACTGTGACCATTTTAGCTCTTTCTGGAGATGATGCAATGTGAGAACTAAGCATTTCTTCAGAGTATCCCCTACACCCTTTCCCTTCAAGGCACTTGCCTCAAAAGAGGGAACCTTGAGCTTGCTGTTTAGGTCTCGCTCCAGTACTTCTACAGGCATGATGGGAATACCTTGCTCGCCGAGATCTCGCTTGTTATATTGAATGACCAGTGGAATCTTGAATATACTCATATTCTGTTCTGCAAGGTTTTGCTGTAGATCCTTCAGAGACAAAAAGTTTTCTTTCCGTCGAATTTGAAGGGAATCTGCAACAAAAACTACACCGTCTACATTCTTGAGAACCAGTTTTCTCGTGGAACTATATTTTGCCTGTCCGGGGACCGTGTAGAGCTGAACCTTGATGTCACAACCTCTGATCTTACCCAGACCGATGGGAAGAAAATCAAAGAAGAGGGTACGATCACCCTTGGTATTTATAGAAACCATCTCGCTGTTCGTGTATTTTTTCCCTGCTTTGAAAATGTATTCCAAATTGGTGGTCTTTCCGCTCCTCCCTGGGCCATAATACACAAGCTTACATTCAATGACTCTATCTCTAGAGTTGAAAACGGCCATAAGACTTAAAACACCCCACAAGACCCTTTTTGTGAAGTCAGGGCCAAGAAATCCTCATCTTCTCTAATTCTAATACTTGACCTGAAACCGATAGCCTTTTTAATCCAATGACTATACACTGTCTATTGTGATATCCAACGAGTAATCCCCCCGCCTTGGGCCGGATGTTATTCTTTTCAGTCCGGAAACGGTCCCTCTGCCATTGAATACAGCTAAAGAAGAAAAGCACTGAATCTCTGACAGTCGGAGTCCGGGCTTGAAGGCATCTGCCAAATCCTTCTGGTGAGCCGGAATGATGGTGCTAATCTTATTACCCAACTGAAAGGTGACATCGAACTCCACAATTTCACCCTTGCGGGGGCCGTTCGTGAATTGTATGGTAACTGAGGCTATATCAATGATGTCCTCTTCTTTTTCCTCGGGTTTACCTTCTTCAGGAGATGCTTCTGCGACCTGCGGGAGGCCGGCTTTGATGCCCTGCTTTAATAAAGCATTCTCAAGAAATGTTCGTATGTATCCCAGATTCTTCATGGAGAATTCATCTCGAGACACCCATTGTCTGAATTGAGCAATAGCCGCATCTGGTGAAGAAAGGGTCATGTGACACATGAGGATGTTCTTGGCCGCCAAAAGAGGCATGTTCCCCTCCTTTATTAATCTTCGAAATGCTGCTAAAGCGTTGTCATATTGGCCAAATTTGGCTAGGGCAATAGCTCCTTCCATTGCGGCCACGTCTTTATTTTTCGAAAATGAAAATAATTGACTGATGAGATTTTCTACCTCTTGGGACAGCTCGGGTGTGTCTGTAGCTTGATCAATCTCGACCAGATTTTCTTCCACAGTTCGGATTTTGCTTTTAATGGTGTCTATTAATTTCTTACCCTTGGAATAACTTTCATGGTTTTGGATCAATCTGAGGGCCTCCTCGTATTTTTCTTTAGATGGCTCCAAAAGGCTCTGTTTTCGGTAAATTTCCGCCTCTTTTATTAAAGACTTGATATGTTCTTTATCAGACATTGAATCCCCTCACTGAAAACTCTTGAATATGTTGGATCAAATTCCTCGCCTTATATTATATTTTCTTGACCCCTGAAAATTAGTATATATTGTCTTAAAAACCAACGCTTCTCTTCATCCATTTCTATAAAGTCAATTCCAGATTCAAACTTTTCATCTTCCCGTTTCCTGGAATGGGCAATCTTTCCCTTGAAATCCATTAGGTCATTTTCTAGGGCTATAGTCAAAGACACAATATGATGCGGATCAATAGGAACATGTGTTTCTAGCGAGATTCCACCTTCACTTACATTTAAAGTCCTTCCCATTCCTTGCATCAGTTCATGGTTATTGTCATCAAGACAAACGTAAGATAAAAGGTTAGACGATTCGGTTCTTGTGTCTATTCTTTTCTCATCTATAGCCATATTATTCACCAACTAAAAGCTGAAACATAATTTTAACAAGCCTATATATTAACATATGACACAATGGCCAGCCTAACAAATTCCAGCCTTTCCGTTTTTTTACCGGAAATAGACTTCTCTATTGTTCCTTTATAACTGATTTTCTAAAAACTGTAAATTACCTTTTTGAGGAGGATAGGCTGTGGAGACTTCAACTGCATTGAGAATCTTTCAAGATTACCAAGAATCAAGCCTTAAACCGAGCACTGTTATAGGCTACAGTCACCTGATAAACAATTTCGAGGAACTTTTTGGAGGTAGCGACCTTATGTCTATCAGTAGCGAAGACATCTTGCATTTTTTGGAGCTAATCACACAAAATAACTCCAAGTCCATCAAAAGGCACCGATACTCTCAACTGAGAGCCTTCTTTAACTTGATAGTATAGGAAATCCCATTTTAAGTCCTTGTAGGGGCGGCATTTATGACGTCCCGCAAAGCGGGATTCGATAAATCGAACCCCTACAGGTCCGCACCGAAGGTGCGATATGTTCATAATTCCCTGTAGCTTGTTGGAGCCTTGCGGAAATCCCGGCTCAGCGGGGCTGCAGGGAGGTTCATTTTTGTCTTCCTTTTAAGAAAAAACCTATTTCCCCTTTAGCTAATGATGCTATAGTCTTAAAGAGTCCTTCAGGGAAATCAGTCTATTTCGGAAATAATCCAGGCAGGACCTACAGAAGGTTGATTTCGTAAAACTGGCATATTGAGGAAATCAAAGGCTGGCGGATTTGAGATCATGGCAGGGGTAAAGGAAAAGAAGATTGAAGGAGCGGTGGATGATTGTCGTCTAAAAGAACAAGGATTTGAGTCTGGAAGCTGTAGGGTGGTCTATGGACCCGAAAGGATCATACTCACAAATCCCCTTTTTGCAAGGGCCTGCAAGGTTACGCTTAAGTGGGAGGGAGATGTACCTTTCAGGCTCATAGAATCCGCTCATCTCTCCAGGCCCGAGCACTATTTCTCCATTTATCAATCAGGATGTAACTTTACTTGTAAGAAATGTCATTCATGGTACTTCACCCAGTGTGTCTCCGGACAATGGATGTCCCCGAAAGATATCGGAGAATTGGCAAGGGACTACGGCCAGACTATCACCTATTGGGAACCAAGGGAGAGGGCAACCAGCTTCCACGCCCATGATCTATGCCTCTCCTGTGGATCATGCGTTAGGGAGAAGAAGAGATCCCAGGATTGCCCGGGAGTATTAGAACCTAATCAAGTAATCTTCTCACCCCAGGGGTGGGGCCCAGCCAGAAACATCATCGGTTTTACCGGAGGTGACCTTGCCTGCCAGCCAGAATTCTACTGTTTAGCCTCAGAGGAGATTAAGAGAGCAAGAGAAGATCTCTGGGTTCTTCTTGAGACCAACGGGTATGGACTTACGACGAAGAATCTGGACCGTTTCAACTCCTCCGGAATTGACGCCTTCTGGCTGGATATCAAGGCCCATAATAACGAAGTCCATCGAAGATTGACCGGTTGCTCCAATGAGCGGATCTTAAAGCTTCCTTACGAGATAAAGAAGAGGGACTTTGCCCTTGAGGTGCTCTCCCTTTTTATCCCTGGATGGGTGGAAGCGGATCAGATAGAAAAGATTGCCCAGATTCTCCTGGAAGTGGATCCTCAGATTCCCTATACTATTCTTGCGTTTTTTCCTGAATATCAATTAAAGGATGTTTCCTCACCCACTCTTAAGCAGATGCTTGAGGCTTATGCAAGGGTGAAGCACGTGGGGCTTACGAATGTGAGATTGGGAAATATAGGTATATTCGTAAGAACTGATGAAGACCTTGAGCTATTGAGAGAAAGGGGTGTTATGAAATGACCATGTCTGTTAAATTCTCTAAGTCATCAAAATACATATCCCGGTATCCGGAAGTCGCTTTTGGCCTCAGCCTGGTTTCAGGCTGCCAGAATTTTTTGAACCCCCCAGGTTTCGACCAGCACAAGAGAAAGCTCCTTCGAAAAATGAGGAGACGAGAGACCTTGGCACAGATCACCGAGCGCATAGAAATCTATGACCGGTTCTTTGAGAGTTTTGGTTTTGAATGCCCATTGCCCAAACATCTAAAGAGGACCGTCTACAGTGGGTTTCCCAGGTACAATCTCATGCTGGATGCCCACTTTATGGCAGAGATGTGCGCTGGTATACTGGTTGCTGTCATCGATTTTGACCGTTGTGACGGAAAATTGACCCTGGGCCTGGCAGAGGAAGGTGAACTATGCCGTGGGATCGGCCAGCGGGATCTGTTGACCACGGAAGGAGAGATTGTGTTGAGGGATGAGAAGGAAATTGTCTGCATTCTTTGTCAGGGGCCGGATGAGAAGACCAGGGTAAGGGAAGATACCCGGAACGTTCTGTTTTATAGCTATGCAGTTCCTGGTATCGAGGAGCAGTATGTCAAGGAAGGCCTGACCATCGCAGCAGAGACAGTGTCAGAATTTGGCCAGGGAACCATAGAAGGGGTAGAAATCTTTTAACCTTGACCACCTTTTCGAAATTTACCCCTTATCCGAATTGTAATCTCAGGTTTCTCAGGATAATTAGTTTTCAGTTTCAAGACACCCCGGTAGATTCCCGCAGTACCAGGGATGCTGGTGAAATGAACCTTGAATACCCTTCCTGGTTCAACCTCTTCTATCCTGTAGGTCACTTTTGTGCTGAGGTCAAAACTGCTCGGTTCAAGTTTCAGGGGTTTGTCTCCTTGTGCCCTGACTCTAACGGTTCTGGTGATTTTTTGTCCTGCCAGTCCCCTGAGATAGACATATCTGGGAGAGAGATGGATGGGTACCTTAATAAAGGCCCTGATGGTCAATACTTCAACATTATTGCGTGGGTCATTGGTGTAAACTTTGGCTCTTTTCCGGATCTCGCCCTGGTAGCCACTGGTATCTACCTTTAATGTAATCTTTCCCTCCCCTCCGGGGGGGATGGTCCTGTCAAAATGGGCCACTGCGCAGCCTCACCCAGGATTGACCTTCTTTATCTCAAGAGGACGGTCTCCCATATTACGGACAGTAAAGGTATGCACAATAATCTCGTCTTCTTTGATCTGTTGAGCATCAAAATATTTTTCCTCTAAGACCATTCTTGGCCCAACGGCCTGCTGAGCCCAACCTGTGGTGAGGCTCAGGGTGATCAAAAAGATCAGAAAAGCGGTCCCATATAATAACTTTTTCATTCCTCCCTCCCTCTTCAACATAAAATATATCGAAAGATCAATCTTTCCTTTATCATTGAAATGACAAAAACTCCCTTTTTGGTCAAGTGAGTATAAAGGAGAGGGGCCTGCGTGTCAAGGGAGAAGGCGTCTCAGACTGGCAGAGGAAACCCATTCTTGATAACCTGAGGTGGCAGATATAATCCTCGCTGCTCTTTCAAATGAGGTAAACGCGGGCAGGCCGGCAGTTGTAAATTCCTTTATACCCGCGGTTGCCCTTGAAGCATGAGGCGGCACTACAAAAATAGGCAGATTTAGCCTGTCTCTCAGCTGGCACATGACTTCAATGTATGCAGGTCTGAAATCCGACAGGATGAAGGGTAGATATGACATGAAAATTACCGAGTCAACCTCGCTAGCTATAAGCTCAATGCACTTCATACATATGGTCATTGCCATATCTCTTGGGAGCCATACCAGGTCAAGTGGGTTACTAGTGCCCGAGAAAGGCGGCAGATACTCTTTCAAAAACCCTTTTAGCTGGTTTCTCAGTTTAGAACTGAATGGGTTAACTTCCAAACCCAGGTTTTCGCAGGCATCAGCAGCAGATATGCCTCCCCCTCCTGCCTCCGCTATTATTCCCACTTTCTTTCCTTTTGAATACAGGGGTGCCGAGAATGCTACTGCCATGTCCACCAATTCTTCGAACCCTTCTGCCATTATGATTCCAGAGCTTCGCGCTGCGCCGAGCCATATTTCTCGATTTCCTGCAATCGATCCCGAATGGGATACAGTTGCTCTTGCGCCTGCCTGGCTAAATCCTGATTTCCAAATGATTATGGGCTTGGTGGAGCCTACCTTAGAGGCAAGATCGAGAAATTCCCTCCCCCGGCTGATACCTTCTGTGTAAGCACAGATTACCCTTGTCTTCGGATCAGTGCCAAAGTAGGAAACATAATCGAAAAGATCTAAGTCAGCTTGATTGCCGCTGCTGATTACTGTGCTAAATCTCAGCCCCCTGGCACTACCCCCTGCTATAAAGTTTTCCGTAGCCCAGCCACTTTGTCCACAAAAAGCTACACTTCCCGGCTCCAGGTCTGCTTCATCCATTTCAACGATGGTATCCAGCCGTACATCCGGGCAAAAAATGCCCATGCAGTTAGGTCCAACCACCCGCATTCCGCCGTTTCGGGCAATTCTGAGCACTTCCTCTTGCAAAGCTCTTCCCTCTTCCCCTAGCTCAGCAAAGCCAGCCGCATGAATTACTGCAAATCTGATTGCTTTTCGAGCACAATCAACAAGGACGCTTTCCACTCCCGCCGCAGGTATAGCAACGATTGCCACGTCTACTGGCTCATCGATATCGGAGACCGAACGGTAACACGGAACTCCATTCAGTTCTGTACTACTTCTACTGACGGGATATTTCTTACCCAGATAGCCGTGTTCATGAATTCTCCACCAGATAAACCCGCCTCCTCTGCTGAAATCCGAGGAAGCCCCTATTATTGCCACAGAGCGGGGCCTGAAAAGGAGATCAAGATCCGTGCTTTTACCTGTACGGTGTCTTTCTCTCACAGTCCCTCCTTTCTATAAATCGACAGTAACAATTGAGTCGGCTAATGAGTTGAGGTTTATAGAAGAGCCTTCTGTTGAGATCGAGACCAGTATCTCACTACAATTCTAAAAGCGAATGTTGAGTGTTGAATTTTTCCATTCAAGGTGATGTTTCATGTTAGTCCCTTTTTGACATTTGGAATAGTTCACTTTACAGGGCTGGTATTCCCTGTGCTTGTGTCTTTAAGCTTACCCGCTGAAAAAGATACATACCTGCCAGAATAATAAGACCCAATCCCTTAAGAAGATTGTCCGGCCAAAAGAGGAAGACAGTTAGAGCAGGCTCAGATCACATTGTGTACAAAGTGCGGAGGCATGGCTACATAGCTGATAGAGCAATCCTTTCCAAGAAGTCTCTCCGCCTCAGCAATGGCCTCGTCCACGGTAGCAAAGGGCTCAAAACCCATGAGCCTGGCTACTTTGAAGTCCTGCGCCCCTGCCAGAAAAGCCTTGCCCAGGTGCCTCAGGGCATAGGCACCCTGTCCCCAGAGGATGAGGGGATGCACCCCGTGAAAGCTATAACGATACCGATAGTTGTGAACAAACTCGGGGCGATGGGCATAATCCTCGGCATAGGTATCCCAAATCTCAAAAGGATCCTGCATCCTGGGCAGTATCTCCTCGTACATCCTTATATAGGAAGGAAAGTGAATGTCGTCGAAGACGGGCTCACAGGGATGGACAAAGATGGCAATACCCCCCTCTCGCACCAGGGGTTTCCCCTGGAACATCCCAAAGGCGTAAGAGAAGGCTGTATTACGCACCAGGATGGGATTCATGGTGGAGTAGTTGGAGTAAGGGTCCATATGGGTCGATAGGCCATAGATGGCCACATCGGACTGTCCCTTTAGGTCTGTCACCAGTTGTTTTTGTAGCACCTCGATGGTCTTCTCATGGACATCCGGGATATTGCCAGCAAACACGGCACCTGTCTCCACCGGTGTTTTGCTCGTGGGCACTGATTCAATGGTGAGGATACGCTGTCCCTTCTTGGCCAGGTCAGCAGCTACCACATCGCCCATCTCCCAGAGCAGCTTCTGGAAAGAGGAACGCCTGGGGTCCATCACCGACTTGCCGCTTGCCAAGGGGAAAGGGCGATGATGCTGCCTTATGCTGCGGTAGCTGGAAAGACCTACCGTTATCGACTTCCAACCGCCGTTAAAGTGCGATGCATTTACATTGACATAGATCAGCTGATCCGACTCAATAACCGCTCTACTTACCTCTACCAGCATACCGCGCCGGGTCTCGCCCAGACAGACTATGTCTTCTTTATCCTCGGCATCATGGCAGCGGAGTCTGTGAGAAGGAAAGGAAAACACGATATCGTTGCCCAGAATGCTGGACAGTTCCCTGCGGGTCCAATGGCGATGCAGACCACAGGCAACAATGATTTGGATATTATGCCTGGAGACACCCAGTTCATCCAACTCCTGGAGCAGAACCTTGATAGCAGTCTCCCTGAAATCCGGTTGTTTGGTGGGCGCATGCGGTATACAGACATCGTCACAGGCGATGGTAACCTTGGACTCAGGCCCCACCCGCTTGGCCAGTGGATCATGCGCTATAGGAGAACTTAAGGCCTCCCTCACCGCCTCTGCTGTATCAGGTAGAGCTGGCAGAGATGGTGGGGCTTTTATTATCCGAGTCCGCTGTGGGAATTTTGCCTCCAGGAATCCGTTGCCATAGGCTATCATATGAGTTTGCCCTTTCGACATTTTTCACCCCCTATAGTTCTTGATTGATAGAATTCCTTATTTTAGCTCAGGGGAGTATAGGGGAGAGAGGCTTGTCCGTCAAGCCTCTCTCCATTGATCTCTTGGGATTATCGTGAGTGATAACATGAAGTTCATCCTCTGAAAATCCAAGAGAGCGCCTAAGGCTCTATCAAGAATCGGCAGAGGAGCCCGTGGGTGTCTACTATTCCTGTGTGTGCAAAGCCCTCACGAAAGGAATTAGTAGGCGACCTTATCCAGTCCCTTTAGTCCCAGTATCTCTCTGCCTTCATCAGGGGTAGCCGGCTCCAGGCCTAACTCCCTGGCAATCCGTATTATTTTTGCCACCTGCTCTGCATTACTCTTGGCCATCCTTCCCTTTTCCAGATAAAGATTGTCTTCTAAACCAACGCGGACATGTCCACCCAGGATCAAAGATTGGGTGCAGATAGGAAATTGAGCTCGACCCGCAACTGCTACTGAGAACTCAAAATCGCCAATCAGTCTCTTGGTGTAGTCGACCAAAAACATGAGGTTCTCCGGGCTTGGGGTAATTCCGCCCAGAACACCCATGACAAACTGGATATATACCGGTTTTTTGAGATACCCTCTCTGAATCAAATGAGCCATATTGTTGATCATTCCGGAATCATAAACCTCTAACTCCGGTTTTGTATTATTTTTATTGAAGGACTCACAAAACTCACGTAATGTTTTGAAGGTGTTAGTAAAAACAAAATCCTCGGTTATTCCCAGATACTTCGGCTCCCATTCAAACTTCCAGTCCTTCCACTTATCCATTGCGTGAAACAGGGCAAAGTTCACAGAACCTGCATTGAAAGATGCCAGTTCAGGACTGAATGTGGTAACGGTCTGTACGCGTTCCTCGGCAGACATACCTAAACCCCCGCCGGTGGTCAGGCAGAGAATTATATTGCATTTGCTTTTTACGGTGCTGGTAATCTCTCGGAAGATATCCAGGTCGGTGACCGGCTGGCCTGTCTTTGGATCTCTGGCATGGACATGGCACACCGTGCCCCCGGCTTCATGAACCGCAAGAATTTCATCTATTATCTGCTTTGGTGTAATTGGCAAATGAGGTGACATAGTAGGGGTGTGAATACTCCCGGTAATAGCTGCTGTGATGATTCTTTTATTCATTTTTCCTCCTCCTTATAGGTTAGATTTTCATTACTCTTAAAACTTTTTTGAAATCCATTGTCAATCAAAAAAGCCTCCCGGAAGGGAAGGTCAGGTAGCGGATTTAACTGTAGCGTTGGGGGTGCAGCTTCATTTCTTCGAGGAAGTCATCAACGATCCGCCCTTGATCATATTCAGACTTCCAGTTCCATTCCTTCCTGGCAATACTGTCATCAATGGGCAAGGAAAGTTTATCCACAACTTTTTGGCGTTCCAGGTCCGGCTCGAAATTTATCTGCGCTGTCGGAATCTTGGCTTTAACCATGTCTGCAAGCTCCTGGGCGCTGGCAATGGGGGTAGCACCGGCAATAATGTAGTTTACCATCTTGATGTTTGCCAGGGGTGCCTCCCTCAACATAACGATGGCCCTTGCCGCATCCTTGAAATACATTACCGCTAATTTGCTTTCAGGTTTCACCCATATGGTAAAGGGGTTTCCCTTGGCACACTCCTCGATAACCCAGGAGGTATACTGGACTATGCCAGGTGTCTTAACGCCCGGCCCCACAATGGAGGGGTAGCGGACGCCCCTGAAATCCAGCCCAAACTTTCGCTTGTAAAACAAGCCCATAAGCTCGGAAAATACCTTAGTGGCCCCATAGAAGAGCTGTGGGCGCTGCAAGGTATAATCGTCAAATACATTTTCACGGATGTCCAAACCATAGGTTGCACAGGTGCTGGAGAAGAGCACCTGGGGAATTTCGAATAACCTTGCTGCCTCAAGCACGTGGAAGGTCCCCATGGCATTAGCGCGAAAGGATGCGGCATTGTCCGCATCTGAGGGCACAGAGAGCATGCCCCCCAGGTGATAGATTACCCTAGGCCTGGAGGTCTTCACTACACTCAAAACGTGGCTGAAATTCCCCAGGTCTCCCCGCACCACCTCAATCTGGTCTGCCACATTATCCAGCAACTTTGTAGAGGGGTTAATATCAAAAACAACGATGTCTTTCTCTCCTTTTTCCAAGAGAAGGCGAACAACCTGTGCCCCGATAAAACCTGTTCCTCCAGTAATCAGCGTGCTCATAACTACCTCCTATAGTTTTTCATAAAGGTTCTTTGATTTACTATTCCTCAATTTTTTTGTCCCAATAAAGATGCTTCAGCCGATTCAAGAACTCTTGATCCCGTTTTTGGATCACTCCATCGAGCTCTGCTTTTGAAAAATCCACAGCATAATCGTAGAATCCTCTCCCGCTCTTGATGCCAAAATGGCCCTGGGAGACCAGGCGCTGCAATGCCTTGGGAGGCTCTGTCGAGCTTTGAATGTGGGGGAGCAGATTCTCGCAGACTCTGAGCCAGAGCTCTAAACCGCCCAGATCGGCCGTAAGCAAAGGGCCAATGCTGGCCAAACGAAATCCAAAGCTTCCCTTAACGGCCTTGTCAATATCTCCGGCACTGGCCACCCCTTTCTCGTAGAGATCAAATACCTCCCTGACCATCGCTATTTGAATTCGATTGACCAGAAAGCCGGGAAGCTCCCGGTTGATTTTGACCGGCATCTTTTTTATCTTCTCCAAAAGTTGATAGGCCGTCTCCATGGTCTCATCACTGGTCCACTCACCCTTTACCACCTCTACCGTGGGCACAATGTGAGGGGGGTTGAACCAGTGAGTGATAACCAATCTCTCTTTGCTTTTTGCCTGCGCACCGATGTCCTTCAGGGTCAAGGAGGAAGTATTGCTGGCTATGATGGTATCTCCTCCGCAAAGGGATTCAACCTGCTCAAAAAGCTCTTGCTTTAGCGACAGATCTTCAGGAGCTGCCTCCACAATGAAATCACTCCCCTCAACGGCACGCTTTAAATCAGTGGTAGTGGACAGCCTTTGAAGGGCCAGCTCAATATCCTGTTTTTCAACAAGATCGGACTTGTGAAAAAGCCCCATGTTTTTTTCGATGTGAACTTTGGCTGTCTCGAGAATGGATTTCCGGATATCATACAGCATCACGGGATACCCGCCCATAAGAAAACTCTGGGCGATTCCATGTCCCATGATGCCAGCCCCAAGAACCGAAATATTTTTTATTTGTTCCAGCTTCATAGAAAACTCCTTTCTTAATCAAATACCTGAACTGATCGGTTTCAGGTTCAGGGTTCAAGGTTCAATGGTTACAACCGATGGAAACTGCTCACAATATTGACCAAAATCCGGAATACCCCACATAACCCATTGGGTGGGCTTTATAGGCGAAGATAAAGACACCATCCATTTGATGCGTGCCGTCTGGGGTTTTTCAACCCGGAACGTTGAACCCAGAACCGCTCAACATAGGTAATACTCGGGATAAACCTGCCGCGCTGCAAATTATTAAATGTCGTGCAGCGTGAGAAAGCGAAATGCTTGTTCTTTACTTCTTAAGCTCCCTGATGAGGATTGGCACTATCTCCATTGCATCACCAACGATACCAGGGTCTGCAATCTTGAATAGGGGTGCATGTGGGTCTTTATTGATTGCAATGATCAGAAATTTACAAACTCCTTTTATATGCATTATTTCTTATGTAGAGATCTCATCTTAATCAGGGCTGGGGATGTTTCTGAAAAGCAATATCTTAAAAAAGATCCCACAGGACTTTGAAGTGGCCAAATATTTGGGGTTTACTCCTACGGGCCAATGGGAATCACCCCCTAAAGATTGTTAAACCTCAAATATTTGGCCACACTTTACTAAAATCAATAGATATTGCTTTGAGGAAATTTCCCCAGCCCTACTATGATATTGAGTTTG
>JAPVWE010000003.1 GCA_028572035.1 Desulfobacteraceae bacterium
CAGATAGAACAGGGGAAATAGCCTCCATACAGACTTCATCAATCCGTAAATCCTCAAATAATCAAATCGAGTCAGAGCATTGAATCAACTCGTTTGGCATATCAGGATATAGTAGACTACCCGATTGTCTTGAAGCATTTCAGAATATTCTGGTTTATATGTCACTTGATGGTCATATAGCCTTGATTACTGGAGCTGGCCAAGGTATTGGCAGAGCCTGCGCCGTTACCTTCGCTTCTAAGGGGGCGAATCTGGTATTATTCGATAAAAACCCCGAGACCCTTAGCAAGGTCGCTCATGAAGTAGGAGAAATGGGACGCAAGGTTATGAGCGATGTATTGGATCTAACGAACCTGGAAAGGCTCCAGGAGGTTGCCAGAAAAGCCCGGAAGATCGGCCTGATAGATATCCTGGTAAATAACGCCGGATTTGACCGACCTGGTACCACGGCCAAGATAGAGAAAAAAGGATTTGAGGAGGTTCTGAGCATCCACGTTACCGTACCTTTAACCCTTATTCAGATGTTTCTTCCGGGCATGCGGGCAGCCGGCTGGGGCCGGATCATAAATGTTAGCTCCGTCTATGGAATTACAGGCGGAAAGGGAGAGGTGGCCTACTCGACTGCCAAGGCTGGGATTATCGGATTAACAAAGAGTGTAGCAAAAGAATGTGGTCAGGACGGGGTTACGGTCAACGCGGTACTGCCCGGGCTAACCAGGACTCCGACCATAGAAACATCTATGGCTGAAAGGTACAAGAAGACTATTATAGCCAATACACCCTTAGGGCGAATGGCTGAACCAGAGGAAGTGGCAAACGTTATTGCATTCCTTGCCTCAGATGAAGCTTCCTTTATCACCGGAATTGCTTTACCTGTTTCTGGTGGATGGGCGGTGTGATTATAAACGCAGTTTTCAAACTTATCTTGATAGTATAGGAATTTCCTTTCTGGACGCAGATTAACCCGCCTATATTTCTGGCGGATAAACGCAGATTATTTCCGAATTCCGGGTTCCGTCATTCGGAACTCGGAAGCAAGATTTTAAATATACAAGCATTATACCAGGTATATCCCCTACTCATATTCCTCTGATCCGCCTATGGCGGAATTAATCCGCCTTTCCGATATATAAAAGCTAATTGAAGAATGATATGTTTCCCTGCCTCAACTGCATCTGGAAATTTCCTCATTACTATGGTAACAGTTATACTCATAGAGGATGCAGAGGGATTATAGAGCATATCTTCAAGATATAATAGATGCCGTAGCAAGATTTTTTTATAGTGATGATGACTGACAATGGAAGAGCCGAAGGTTAAAGGAGAAGGACACAGAAAAAGGCTGAGGGAGAAGCTTATTAAATCTGGTATCGCTGGGTTTCATGACTATGAGATAGTGGAGCTTCTCCTGACACTGGGGACCCCTCGGAAAGACTGCAAACAGCAGGCAAAAGCAGCCATTAAGAAATTTAAGACCTTAAGAGGCGTCCTTGAAGCACCACTGGAGGAACTTCAGGAAATTAAAGGGATCGGGCCACACAATGTCTTTGGAATAAAGCTTGTTCAGGAAGTAGCCAGGGAGTTTCTAAAAGAGAAAATCCTTGAAAAACCCATCTCTAAATCGTCAAAAGAGGTGTTTGATTATCTTTACCATTCCATGCGTGATGTCAAGAAAGAGATATTTAAGGTTTTATTCCTGGACGGAAAAAATCACATCATCGATATAGAAGATCTTTTTGAAGGCACACTAAATATAAGTTCAGTTTACCCACGGGAGATTATAAAGAGCGCCATCAAACACAATGCTGTCGCTCTCATTTTTGTCCACAATCACCCATCAGGCAGTCCAGAGCCTTCTTTGAGTGATAAAGAAATTACAAAGGACTTGATTGAGGCCTCAAATACTATGCAAATCAAGGTATTAGATCACATCGTTATAGGAAATAATGAATATTTTAGCTTTGCAGACGAGGGGCTCATTGAGGAATATAACATGGATCTTTTGAATATCAAGAAGGGGGGGAAGGGCCGGTTATGAAAAAAGGGCTGTAATATTTGAACACTACAGAGACGAAGGCAGAGACAACCTTAAACAGAAACACCATAGGTTATCTCTTATCTGACCTCTTTTCTAGTCTCATGAGACAATGCTCATCAAAAAACCAGAATATAAAGGGATTGTGAGATTATCATCTATTGAAATACCATAAATTCTTAGATGCACCCCGTCTGCTATGGTTGCGCCAATTGCACCACAGATTGCCACTGTTAATGAATCGAGGATACAATAGCCCACCAATAAGCAAACACTCAACATAACCAGAATCACATCCGGTGGCTTTATTCCTCTCCTGTAGGCTGCTCTTCCATCCAGAGTTCCTCTTTTGACTGTCTGAGCTATACCAGAGGCAGCATCCCCTATTGCCAGCATGAATATTGAAGCTATAGCAATCTGTTTATCAAAGAGTAAAATGCTTATGAATGCGCCCACCATAAAAAAGGCATGACCACCCACCTTTTTCTTCTCTCTATCCCTTAAGAAAGGAACCGAAACCATACCCTTAAATCTTAAGGCCTCAAAGAAAAAGATAATAAAAAGGGAAATAAGGAGACCGATAATGAGCAAATCTCTTTGAGAAATAGCATAAAGGACAGAAATTACAATACCACTACTAATATGTATGAATTTTCTAATTATCTCTTCCTCTAAAATACCTGGCCTGGATATGAATTTCTTAGACATAGAGAAATTCCCTTTTTACCATCCTATAATAATGGGCCAACTTCTAATTAGCATATAATAAAAAAGCTTGACTACGCTCTGTTTTGGTTATATTCCACCACAGAATAACGCATAGCTTAAGATTTTACATGAAAAAATGGTCGGATAGCAAATTTAGTTGGCTTGCATTAAAGATGATTCCCAATTTGGGAAACATTAGCTATAAGCGCCTTCTTGATAGATTTGGCGATCCAGCTAATGTATTTGAGGCCAAGCTGAAGGATCTGATAGAAGTAGAAGGAGTTAGAAAGGGAACAGCAAAAAGAATTGTTAGCAAGGCCTGGGAGGGGAGCCCAGAAGACGAATTAATGCGCCTCAAAGAGTGCGGCGCCAGGTTGATGACTATTTTCGATCCCTCCTATCCAAAGTATCTTAGAGAGATCCATGACCCACCTCCCCTTCTCTATCTCAAAGGGAACGATATCCCCCAAAGTAAGACAATGGTTGGTGTTATAGGCTCAAGAAATCCAAGCCATTATGGTCTGAAAGCTACGGAAGAAATATGCCAGGGCCTGGCCATACGGAAAATAGTTGTTGTTAGTGGCATGGCCAGAGGGATAGATTCAGCGGCTCACTGGGGTTGCTTAACAGGTCAAGGGTTTACCATTGCCGTGTTAGGTTCAGGCATAGATGTTATATATCCGGAATCAAACAACAAACTCTTTAACCATATCGTTGAAAAAGGATCTGTTATCACAGAGTTCCCTTTAGGAACCCCACCAGAGGCAAGAAATTTTCCCATAAGAAACAGGATAATCAGCGGCCTATCAAAGGCGGTTGTAGTTGTAGAGGCCTCAACAAGAAGTGGCTCTCTGATCACAGCCTCCCTTGCATTGGAACAGGGTAGAGAGGTTCTGGCCGTACCTGGAAGCATAGAATCCTTTAAAAGTACGGGCACTCATCTGCTTATCAAGCAAGGGGCCAAACTTGTTGAAAATGCAGATGATATATTACAAGAAATTGGACTGAATTATCCCTATTCCAAGGAAGTGGATAGGAATAAGAAAATAGCTCTGCCGCCCATGGAAGAAGATGAGAAAAGGATCTATGACATCCTGGGCGATTATCCTATCCACATAGATCAGATAGTCAGGCAGAGCAAAACGGAACCTGCCAGGGTGGCCAACTTTTTAACAACGCTTGAATTAAAGGGAGCAATTAGGCAGCTACCGGGAAAGATGTTTGTAGTTTTTTGAAACTGGAAACCCTGGCCCAGACCTGGGTTAAAGTACCTTTGTTTTAAAACACGGCCTCCGGGATATTAAAATGCGAAGGCCTGTTCAAGGCATGTCGCACCAGGGCGGGCTTGAAACTGGATGAGCACAAGCAGTCTCAAGTAACCAGTATCGAGTTTCAAGTACCAAATTGAGATGGCTAAGAAAAAAAACGCACGCAGCAGACGATCCACAGTGATACCCGATACGACTGGCAAACAATTGGTGATTGTCGAATCGCCGGCCAAGGCACGGACAGTCAATAAGTATTTGGGTTCAGACTATGTGGTCATGGCCTCGGTGGGACATGTGCGAGACCTGCCGGACAAAAACCCAAAGGGCATCAAGGACCCTGTGCCTGGGGTCGATCTCGATCACGATTTCAAACCGACCTACCAGGTTATCAAGGGAAAGGCAAACACAGTCACACAATTGAAACGAGCGGCTAAAAACGCCTCGGGAATCTGGCTGGCAACGGACCTTGACCGCGAAGGCGAAGCGATCGCCTGGCATCTGGCCGAGGCACTCAGGGTAAAACCGAAAAATGCCAAGCGAGTGGTATTCAATGCCATCACCAAGAGTGAAATCGAAAAAGCTTTCCTTCATCCTCGTACGATTGATATAGGCAAGGTCAACGCACAGCAGGCGCGACGGATTCTCGACCGGATCGTTGGGTATCAGGTTTCTCCCCTTTTGTGGAAAAAGGTAGCCGGCGGATTGAGTGCCGGTCGCGTTCAATCAGTGGCCCTCCGATTGGTAGTCGAGCGCGAACACGAGATCGCAGTGTTTGTACCGGATGAGTACTGGAAAATAATGGGCTATTTCACCACCGACTTGGGCCGCGCCACTGCCTTGGGCGAACAGTGGCAGAAGTGGCTGACCGAAACACCTAAAAAACGAGACAGCAGGAAACCCAACGGTCGGACAGTGCGTGAAAAAAACGGTTGGCTGGCTGAGCACAATAGTCTCGCCGCGGAGTTGATCGAAATTGACGGCAGGAAGTTTGGGCCGAAAGACATTAAAACAGCATTGGCAGCGGTGAAACGCGCAGGTTTTCAACTCGATGAGCAAATCGAAACACAAAACCCCAAAGCCAAAGGTGCAGCACAGCGAATTATCCGTTTACGCGGCCATGTAGCTGGCGGGCCGGCGTGGCGGGTGAAGTCAATCCAAACCAAAAGGATGAAAAGCCGCCCGTACGCGCCATTCATTACCAGTACGCTTCAGCAGACAGCGGCAAACCAACTCGGCTTTCCCGCCCAGTCCACCATGCGCACTGCCCAGGAGCTATATGAAGGCGTGTCAGTCCATAGAATGGGCTCGGTCGGTCTGATCACGTACATGCGGACAGACTCAACACATCTTTCAGGTGAAGCGATCAAAATGGCCAGAGACTACATCGGTTCGGAGTTCGGGGATCAATACCTGCCGGCAAAGGCAAACTTCTTTTCCTCATCCAACAAAGCGGCACAGGAAGCACACGAAGCAATCCGTCCTACAGATGTGAGCCTGACACCCGACCGCCTGCGCTCGTCGCTGAATGACCGGCAATACAAACTATACAAAATCATCTGGCAGCGATTTGTGGCTTGCCAGATGACCGATGCCCAGTGGGACTCCACCACCATATTGATCTCAGGCACTGCTAACCACGGGGAACTAGTCTTCCGTGCCACCGGCCGCGTGCTGGTCTTCGATGGGTATTACAAAGTGGCCGGAGTGCCCAAGACATCCGATGAAGTGATGCTACCGCTTATGGCCGAAAAACAACCGCTCGCGGCGATTCAGATCGATCCAACACAAAATTTTACCTCTCCACCCCCACGATACACTGAAGCATCGCTGGTCAAGAAGCTCGAAGCCGAGGGCATCGGCCGACCTAGTACCTACGCCCAGATCATTCAGGTCATTCAGAACCGCAAATACGTTGAAAAAATACAAAACCTATTCCACGCAACCGATCTGGGCAAGGTAGTTACTGAAAAACTGATCGAAGCGTTCCCAGAGATCCTGCAAGTCGGCTACACGCGCGACATGGAGCAACAACTCGATGACGTTGAAGAGAAGCACGCCGATTGGGTGCAGATGCTTCAACACTTTTACGGACCGTTCAAACACAGCCTCGAAGCGGCATACAAAGACATGGAGCACGCCAAAGCGGAAATCCAACCCTCCTCACATACCTGTCCACAATGCGGCAGTGATACAGTCTATCGTTTCGGACGCAGAGGTCGATTCCTGAGTTGCTCTAAGTACCCACACTGCAAGTTTGCAGCACCCATCGACCCCGATGGGAACCCCGTCTCACCGGAACACACTGACGTAGCATGCCCCAAGTGCGGATCGCTGACGCTGCTGCGCAAAGGGCGTTTCGGACCGTTCCTTAGCTGCACCAGATACCCTGCCTGCGACGGCATCGTGAACCTCGACAAGAAAGGCTGCGTCATCCCACCAAAGATTCCACCATTGCTCACGGACCTGCCGTGCCCCAAGTGCGGAGCGCTACTGAACCTGCGACGCAGCGCACGGGGCCTGTGGCTGAGTTGCTCGACCTTTCCTAAATGTTCCGGAAGGCTTGGCTGGGCCTTGCTCAAAGACAAAACGAAGACCAAGTGGGAAAAGGCACTTGAAGAACACGAAAAAATCAACCCGCAGGTGATCATCCGCAAACTCGACGGAAACCCTGTCGGCGATGCCTACAAGCCACAGGCACAAAATGTAGGCGAAGCCGGAGAAGAATAAAGAAACAATTGACTACCGACAACGGACTGCTGACACTACCTCAGGTGCCGCTGTGACCAAAGCCCCCCTTCCCTCTTTTGGTAGCATCAAGCTCATCCACCTCTTCCACTCTTGCCCTAGAGACCTTGCTAATAACAACCTGGGCAATCCTTTCACCCCTCCGGATAGTCAAGGGCTTTTTTCCCCAGTTAATAGCTATCACCCCTACTTCACCCCTGTAATCAGCATCTATCGTGCCGGGAGAATTGACCAGTCCGAGGCCATATCTCAAGGCCAGTCCACTCCTGGGCCTGATCTGTGCCTCGTAACCTTTGGGAAGAGAAATGGATAAACCGGTCGGAATAAGCATTATCTCACCAGGTCGTAAGGTAACCTTTTTAACAACAGCTGCCCGTAGATCAAGGCCTGATGAACCACCTGACTCGTAGGAGGGCAGTGGTAAATCTGGATTATTATCCAATCTCTTGACTTTTAAGACAACCCTGTCCATAATCTAGTTGAAAGTGCCTAAAGTGAGCTAAAGTAAACCAAGTTGACTCATTGATTTGTAATTCGCTTGTGTTTGTTGTTTTCACTTTAGGCACTTATAACTTTAGGCACTTTAGCTCACTTAAAAAACAGCGTATCCACGCCTATCTTGTCCCTGTCCACAGGGCCCAGTACTGTTAATGAAACGTTACCCCCTGAAAATATCCTCTGAGATGCCTCTATTACCTCATCCAGGGTAACCTTTTTTAATTCTGCTATTAATTCCTTATGATGTATATATCTCTCAAAGATAAATTCGTTTTTAGCCAGCTGCACCATCAGGTTATCTGCATTCTCCGAACCAAGCAAAATCCCTCCTATAAGGTACTCTTTTGCCCTTGCTATATCACTAGCAGAGAGATCCCCATTTTGAATCCCCTTAATCAGCAGCTCAATCAGTTCCAGCACCCTGTTAATCTCTTCCTTATCTGTGGCCACATAGATCCTGGCCAGGCCTGTATCCCTATACCCACTAATATGAGAATAAACAGAATAGGCCAAACCCCTCTTTTCCCTGATCTCCTGGAAGAGCCTGCTACTCATATTACCACCGAGTATGGTGTTGAAAATAACCTCTGCAAACCTCCTCTCTTCAGAAAGTGACGATGCCTGAGCACCCAAGCAAAGATGCACCTGCTCTAATTCTTTGGGATAGGAAGATACCGTTGGGGTAGTTAACGGGGTAGGCCTTGCAGGAGAACCATTATCATGATCCGAAAGGGCTTCAAAGAATGTCCTGAAATAGTCAGCTAAGAGATCATGACCCACACTTCCGGCAGCTGCAATAATTACCCTCTGAGGGGAGTAAAAGCGTGACACATAATCAAGAATCCCTCTTCTATTAACGCTACTGACTGTCTCCTTTGTTCCCAGAATCGGTTTCCCCAGGGGGTCTTCCCCCCAGAATGTTTGGTCAAATAGCACCTGAACATACTCATCAGGGGTATCCTCCGTCATACTGATCTCCTGGAGAACAACCGCCTTCTCCAGTTCTAGATCCCTCTCAGCAAAGATTGAATTAATGAATATGTCGGAAAGGAGATCGGTTAAAAATTGCAGGTGCTTATTCAGGACCCTGGCATGAAAACAGGTCTGTTCTTTGCCAACAAAGGCATTTGAAAATCCGCCGATTGTGTCCAGATCCTTTGCAATCTGAATGGCGGATCTACTCTTAGTGCCCTTGAAGATCATATGCTCTATAAGATGAAATATCCCTCTATCTTTATCAAGTTCATCTCTCGATCCCGCATTTACCCAAATCCCTAAAGAGACAGATTTTGAATGAGATAAAGATTCAGTAATTATCCTGGTTCCGTTGGCGAAAACCGTCTTCTTATATGTCATCTACGCTGTGCCCCAATGCCGCCTTCCTGGAAAGCCTGATCTTTCCGTCACTGTCAATATCAAGAACCTTCACTAAAACCTCATCCCTTTCCTTCAGTATATCAGTCACCTTGTCTACCCTCTCATGAGCCAGCTGGGATATGTGTATCAAACCTTCTGTGCCAGGTAGAATCTCTGCAAAGGCCCCAAAATCCAGAATCTTGACAACTCTAGCTAAATAAAACTTCCCGATCTCTGCCTCCCTGACTATATCTTCTATCATTTCTATGGCCTTATCCATGTCTTCACGCTCAGCGGATGCAATTAACACCTTGCCATCATCATCAATGTTTATCTGTGTCCCTGTAGTCACGGTAATATGCCTGATCATCTTCCCACCAGGACCGATAATATCCCTTACCTTCTCCGGTTTAACATTTATAATGGTGATCCTTGGCGCATATTTGGATATCTCTGGCCTCGATCGCGATAGGGCCTTATCCATTTCATCGAGGATATGCATTCTTGCCTCTCTTGCCTGATATAAGGCCTTCCCCATTATCTCCTTTTTAAGACCATCAATCTTGATGTCCATCTGAAGGGCAGTTATACCATTCCTTGTCCCTGTAACCTTGAAATCCATATCGCCAAAATGATCCTCATCGCCCATAATATCAGTTAATATGGCTACATCATCGCCGTCCGAAATAAGGCCCATTGCAACACCAGCCACTGGGTCCTTGATAGGAACGCCTGCATCCATCAAGGAAAGGGAGCCTCCACATACGCTCGCCATGGAAGATGAGCCGTTTGATTCCAATATCTCAGAGACAACCCTGACAGCATACGGAAAATCTTCCTTCTCTAATAGAACAGGGAGAAGTGCCCTCCTTGCAAGGATACCATGACCGATCTCTCTTCTGCCTGGAGCTCCCAATCTTTTGGCCTCACCTACACTGAACGGGGGAAAATTATAGTGAAAGGTGAATGTTCTATAAGAGTCTCCATAGATTGATTCTATCTTCTGTTCATCCCTGTCAGTACCCAGAGTAGTCAAAACCAGTGCCTGGGTCTCACCCCTGGTAAATAGGGCCGATCCATGAACCCTTGGCAAGGCACCCACCAAACACTCGATAGGCCTGACCTCATCTAATGACCTGCCATCGATCCTTTTCCCTTCCTTCAATATCATGTGCCTGGCCAATTTTTTCTCCAGATCGTACATCGCTTCCTTTATCTCTCTGCCCTTATCCTGGAATTCTTCTTTTAGTGATTCCACTATATGGTCAATGGCCTCGGATCTCTTCTTTTGCCTATCCATCTTGTCAGGACAAGATAGCACCTCCCTTATAAGAGGTTCACCGATACCTGCCACCTTTGTTATCAACTGGTCATCTTCTTTACCTGGAAGAAAATGCCTCTTTTCCTTCCCCACAGCCTCTCTCATCTCTATTTGCATATCAATAACTGGCTGAAAAGATTCGTGAGCAAAGAATATGGCCTCAAGCATATCATCTTCAGAGGCAAACTTGCCCTCGCCCTCAACCATAACTACGGCTGTTTTTGTTCCGGCAACAACCAGATTTATGTCACTTTTTTCCTGTTCCTCTAATGTGGGAAATGCAATGAATTTACCATCAATCCTGCCTACCCGCACACTGCCAACAGGACCGTCAAAGGGAATATCAGATACGCTGATAGCAGCTGAAGCACCCAATATACCTAAAGGATCAGGATCGTTCTCGTTGTCAAAGGATAGAACATTTGCAATTATTTGTGTCTCAAAATTGTAGTTCTTTGGGAAAAGGGGTCTAAGAGGCCTATCGATCATCCGAGAGGTCAGAGTCTCTTTTTCGCTTGGCCGCCCCATATCCCGACGGAAGAAGTTACCAGGGATCTTCCCCGCCGCATATGACATCTCTTGAAAATCAACTGTTAGTGGAACAAAATCAATACCTTCCCTTGTCTCATCAGTAGAAACCACTGTCACCAGAACAACAGTCTCTCCCATTGTTACAACAACGGCACCGCTGGATTCACATGCCAGTCTGCCTGTCTCAATCTGTAATATCTTTCCATTGATATTGGTTTCTGTATTCTTAATCATTTCTTTTACTCCCTATTAATTGTTTATGGAATGTTGCCAGAATACCCCGTGCTGTGCACGGGGATGAATGGCTCTTTCTGGGGCTTGAGGGATATGCTCCTCCAAGCTAAACTAGAGTTTCCTTTTTGATGCCCCGTCTTGTAGGCGGGGAGCTTCACTGTTGATAATTTTTATTTCCTCAGGCCTAACTCCTGGATGATGGCCCTATATTGAGCAGGGTCCTTGCTCTTGAGATAGTTCAAGAGGTGCCTTCTTTGACCCACCATCTTCAAAAGCCCTCTCCTTGAGTGATGGTCCTTGGGGTGTGTCTTAAAATGATCGGTAAGATCATTTATCCTCTTGGTCAAAAGAGCAATCTGAACATTTGATGAACCAGTATCTTTTTCATGGATTTTGAATTTATCAATAATCCCCACTTTGTCTTTGCTTGTTAAGACCACTGTAATTCCTCCTTGATTGTTTATGTAAAGACTCTAATTATATCATATCCATTACTGGCTTCCTTTAAAATCGCAACCAGTTCATTCCCCCTTACTACCTTAAGATAGCCCCCGGAATTGAGAGATGAGACATTTTCCCAGGGTAGCTCCCCTTTATGCGGTTTATACCCGTTTCTAATCTTTCTTGCTAATGTATCGGGTATTTCGGCTTCCTCCATTCCTTCTAAGGCACCTTTTAATTGCACTATCACCTCGTCAATTGTATTGTCAGATAGATGTTCAGCTATTTGTGTCACAGTGAAGGCATTATCAACAAGAAATGGGCCACTCTTTATTCTTCTCAAAAAAGTAAGATGTGCCCCTGTATCCAAACTCCTCCCCAGGTCCGCAGCAAGGGACCTGATATAGGTACCAGAGCTACAGCCTACCTCAATCCAGACAGTAGGTAGATCTACAGATAAGACATCGATATAGTCAACCCTTACTTCCCTTTCTTGAAGATCAATAGGAACGCCATCTCGAGCCAATTCGTATGCCCTCTTCCCCTTATGATGAACAGCTGAATAAGGAGGTGGAACCTGTTTTATGGTACCTAAGAATTGCAGTGTCTTTTCTCTGATAGTCTCCCTTGTTGGCCTGCCAATGTCCTTTTTTTTGATGATCCTGCCTGTCAAATCCTGAGTATCTGTTTCTATTCCAAGCCTGAGAGCCGCCTTGTAAACCTTATCCTGGGACATCAAGAAAGGAGATAATTTGGTTCCCTGGTTTAGGAGGACTGCTAATACCCCGGTTGCAAAGGGATCAAGTGTGCCTGCATGACCAGCTTTTTTTGCCCCTATGAGATTCTTAATCCTTTCAACAACCCTGAATGAGCTCGGTCCAGATTCCTTGTCAACTATTATTATTCCATCCCTTTGAATCATCTCCTATCCAAGAAGCCCCTCGCTTTACTAAGGAAGTCTTTCTTTACCACCTCCAAGCTCCCCTCTCTTGTAAAGGCTGCCGCACTTGGATGACCACCTCCGCCAAAATGACTCGCCAAATCTGCGACATTTACCCAATCATTGGAGCGCAGGCTGAATTTGTAATAATCCTTTCCAATTTCCCTTATAAGAGCAGCTATCTCAACACCAGAAATAAATCTGGGGTAATCCACAAACCTTTCGCTATCAGAATTATCAGCTCCTGCTTTTGAGAGCATCTGCTTGGTAATAGTCATCAATCCAACCTTTCCTGCGTGGTACAATTCCACTGTCTTTAACGTCGACTCAAGAAGTCTTAGCTTTTTCAGTGTATATCCATCCATAACCTTACGTGATATCTTCCAAGAGCCAACACCCCAACCTAACATTTCCCCTGCTATATGAAATGCCTCTCTGGTGGTATTTTTATATCTGAATGAACCGGTATCTGTTTGTATAGCTACAAATATATTTTCCGCTACAGCAACATTCATGGGTAGATCAGCCAGTTTTATCAGCCGATAAACAATCTCTCCGACAGATGAGCTATCAGGGTCAACCAGATTCAAGTCACCAAACTGAGAATTATTCTCATGATGGTCTATATTTATCAACGGCCTTATCTTGGATAGATGGAAGGAGATATTTCCCACCCTTTCAAGATTAGCACAGTCGAGGATAAAAAGGGCATCAAACCCTGACCCCGGGTTAAAGCTGTTTGCAACTCTCTCTATCCCTTTCAGGGAGGCGAAAGAATCTGGAATGGGTCCTTCGTTAAATAGCGCAACATCTTTTCCGGAAAGGATAAGTGTTTCACCCAAGGCCAATATGGAACCAATAGCATCCCCATCAGGATCCTTATGGCTGGCCAAAAAGAACCTCTCACCCTTTTTTAAAATATCCGCAATATTATCCATGATCATACGTATGAGTAACTAGTGCTTGACCGAAAACCCTCATTCTGTCATTACGAGCGGTAGCGAAGTAATCTCATAATATTGAAATTACTGAATAATTAATGAGATTGCCACGTCGTTGCACTCCTCGCAATGACATTTTGGTACTTTTCGTTCAGGCACTAACTAATCTATCATAACTGGTTAACGGGGAGTTATCTTCTCCAAAAGCCTCTCCATCTTCTGCCCGTATTCAAGAGATGTATCATATTTAAACTGGATATCAGGAATGTATTTTAGGTGTACCTTTTCACCTATCTCTTTACGTATAAACCCTTTTGCGCTTTCAAAGCCTGCCTGAGCCTCTTTTTTCTGCTCATCCTGACCAAAAAGGCTGTAATACACATAGGCATGCCGTAAATCCTTACTCATCCTCACATCAGTTAGGGTAACCCCTTTAAGCCTTGGATCTCCCAGCTTTCTTAGAAGGAGGTTAGATATTTCCCTTAAAATCTGGTCGCCAACCCTATGAGATCTGCTACCTGCAAGCATGTTTGTGTTCTTTGGGTTTGTTGTGTTTCTTGGGTTTATTGGGTTTGTTGGGTTGACTTATGGCTCTGGCTCAACCAGACACTTCTAACTTTAGGCACTTATAGGTTTAGTATCTCTATATCGGAATCAATAATCTCCCCCAGGTAAAGGGAATCCAAAAAAGAGAGGATATTATCGAGGACAGAATTCACAAATCGCCTATCATTACCTACAGCACTAATCCCTAACTCTATCATCTGCCATTTATCATTGGAACCAACCTCAGCTATAGATACATTAAATTTCTTATGCACCTTGGCAACAATACTCTTTACAACCCTTCTCTTTTCCTTCAGTGACTGGTTGTTATGGATATATAGTGAAAGCTTAAGGGTTCCGACCACCAAATCAAAGCTCCGCCTTCATCTCTTCCAAGGTATAAACCTCCAATACATCCCCCGGCTTTATGTCATTATAATTCTCTAATCCTGCACCACATTCAAAACCCGAGGGAACCTCCTTGGCGTCCTCTTTAAACCTTTTCAATGAAGATATCTTCCCATCATATATAACAACGTCATCTCTCAAGAGGCGAACCATGGCACTCCTTTCAACCTTACCATCAGTTACATAACACCCGGCAATAGTGCCCACCTTGGAGACACGAAATATCTCTTTGATATCTGCACGACCGACAATATTCTCATGGTACACTGGTTCAAGGAGTCCGACCATAGCCGACTGTATATCCTCTATAACGTTGTAGATAACATCGTAAAATCTTATATCCACATCTTCACTCTCTGCAATTGCCTTTACTGCCGGATTTGCCCTAACATTAAAACAGATAATTATAGCCTTAGAGGCAGAGGCCAGCATTACATCGCTTTCTGTCACTGCTGCGGTTGCACCGTGTATAATCTTTACTTTCACCGCTTCTGTGCTTAGTTTGATCAAGTTATCAACTAACGCCTCCAGGGATCCCTGTACATCGGCCTTAACTATGATATTCAGCTCCTTCACCTCACCCTCTTTAATCCTATCAAAGAGATTATCGAGGCTAATAGAGTCTTGCCTGGTTACTGTTTGCACCCGAGCCTTAGTTTTCCTATGCTCGCTAATTAATTTAGCCTTCTTTTCATCAGGAACTACTGCAAAATCATCTCCGGCCATAGGCACACCAGAAATACCATGGACCTCAACCGGCATGGACGGAGAAGCTGATCTTATCTTCTGCCCCATATCATTGAACATCGCCCTCACCCTGCCATAACTTTCTCCACAGACAAAAAAGTCACCTTGATTAAGGGCACCATTACGAATAAGAATAGTCGCAACTGGACCTCCACTCTTATCCAGCCTGGCCTCAATAATTGTCCCCCTCGCCCTCTTTTTAAAGTCTCCCTTCAACTCTAATACCTCTGATTGGAGAAGTATACTATCAAGAAGCTCATCTATACCTTGTCCTGTCTTAGCTGATATGGAACCAAACAGGGTCTCGCCACCCCACTCCTCTGATAAGAGGCCATATTTTGATAATTCTCTCCTGACCTTTTCTTCATTTGCGTCCGGTTTGTCGATCTTATTAACAGCGGCAATGATTGGGACACTAGCTGCCTTAGCATGATCAATAGCCTCCACAGTCTGTTCCTTTACCCCATCATCAGCAGCAACAACCAATACAATCAAATCAGTTACCTTCGCACCCCGAGCCCTCATTGCGGTAAAGGCTTCATGTCCAGGTGTATCAAGAAAAACAACATCTCCATTAGGGGTATGGACGTAGTATGCCCCTATATGCTGGGTTATCCCACCAGTTTCTTTGTCAATAACCCTAGATTTCCTGATATAATCAAGAAGGGATGTTTTCCCATGATCTACATGCCCCATTATTGTAATCACCGGTGGCCGAGGAAGAAGATCTTCTTTTTTGCCCTCCTCTTCAGAAAAAACCTCCTCCTCTTCAAAAGACGATAGTTCTAATTCGTATCCAAAGTCACTTGCCACCAAAGAGGCAGAGTCAAAGTCAATTGTCTGGTTGATGGTAACCACCATATCTACCTCCATCAATTTCTTGATGAGCTCTGTTGCCTTGACACCCATCCCCTTTGCCAACTCAGCCACACTCATAGCATCCGGAACCTTTATCCTCCTTTTTATAGCCTTGGGAACAGTTATCTCTGTTTGTCTAAGTTTCTTCTTGTCAAGTTTGTCTTTCTTCCTTCCCCTGGCCCTGCCTACAATGCCACGTTCACGGTCACCATAGAGATCCTTCCGCTCAAAAATCTCTTTCTTTCGCCTACGATATTCTCTCTTAGGGGCTACCTCGGTCGTCTCAAAGGTCTCCCCTTTTTTCTTCTTTTTTATCCCTCTCTCCCCTTTAGCCAAAGCCTCTCGTAAAGGTTCAATGTCAACCGCTGGTATCTTGGCTATAGGTTCCTGGATCTTCGGCTCAGGTGGTTGAACAACTCCCTTTTTTATTATCTTTGCCGGGAAGAATTTGGGCCGCCCTTTTTTCCTCTTCTTAATCTCAGGCTCAACCTCCTTAAGATGTTGTTCAGGTGTAGGCTCTTCTTTTAATTCTGTCTCTTCTTCTTTCTCTAATACCTCTCTTGCTTTCTCCTCTGGTCCCGAAACTGTCTCTTCAGGGGATGGTTTGACTTCCTCTTCCTCAATCTTTTCCTCCACCTTCAGAACAATCTTCTTTCTCCTGCGGATAATGGTTGGCTTTATCCTTTTCTCCTCAAAGATTTCACTGGTTGCCCCTGAAAGATAGTTCTTGGCCCGGGCTACATCGTCGCTGTCAAGAGAGCTCATATAGTTATTAATAGAGAAACCAGCGCCCTTCAATCGCTCAACCAGTTCACTGGATTTCATTCTTACTTCTTTGGCTAACTCATAAACTCTCAATTTACTCATTTAAACCTCCAGACAATCCCTCCTCTTCTTCATCCCGAACTTCCTCCTCATCAGGACTCAACGGCTCCATGTAATTGAGGGCTTCCTGGATCAATTCTTTAGCCTTTCTTTCACTAATCCCCTTTAGTGTCCCCAAATCAGCTGCTTCTGCCTTGGCAATATCCTCTGCTGATCTAAAACCCATCTCATAAAGAGCATTGGCCAATTTTTTGCCAATACCGGAGAGCTTGAGCAAGGATTCATAACCCTCTCGTAAGGCCTCATTGTACTCTGACTCGCCGGTCACATCTAATTTCCAGTTTGTAACCCGGGATGCTAACCTAACATTCTGCCCCCTTTTTCCAATAGCAAGAGATAGTTGATCATCTGGTACAACCACCTCCATGCTTCTGTTCTCTTCATCAACTATCACCCTTAAGATCTCAGCTGGGGCCAAGGCATTGCATACAAATTTTGCCGGATCAGGGTCCCAGGGTACAATATCAATCTTTTCACCTCTCAGCTCCTGGACCACCGCCTGCACTCTCGATCCCTTCATACCAACGCAGGCTCCTACTGGATCAACATCCCTATCCTTTGAAGCCACAGCTATTTTAGCTCTGCTTCCAGGCTCTCGAGCTACCTGCATAATAGTTACAATGGACTCGGAGATTTCTGGTACCTCATTTTCAAACAGGGCCGATAAAAAGTTGGGATGAGTTCGAGATAGTATTATTTGAGGTCCCCTGCTGAACTGCTTTACATCATAGATATAGGCCCTGATCCTATCACCCTGTGTGTATGTCTCCTTAGGGATTTGCTCCTTAACTGGAAGCTCAGCTTCTGATTTACCCAGATTAGCGATAACAGCCCCTTTATCGAAATGTTGAACAATACCGTTGATTATCTCTCCCTTCCTATCCTTAAAGTCTTCATAAACAGCGTCCCTCTCTGCTTCTCTTAGTCTCTGCATTATTACCTGCTTGGCTGATTGTGCTGCTATCCTTCCAAGGGCGTCTGTATCCATTTTCATGCCTAAGGAGTCTCCTATCTCGCATTCTGAATCAAGTTTCTTGGCCTCTTCAAAGGATACCTGTAGACTCTCATCTGTTACCTTTTCTACTACCTCTTTGAACTCAAAAACCTCAATCTCACCGATTTCCCTGTTGAAGTTTACCTCTAACTCACATTCGGGACCAAATTTCTTTTTGACAGCTGAGCGAACTGCCTCTTCCAGGCCATCGATCAGAATCTTAGAATCAATCCCTTTATCTCGGCTCACCTGATCAATAGTCCTCAGTAGATCTGTAATCATCTCCTGTTCTCCAGTCAAATATCAGTTATGATGGTTTCGTAAAAAGTCGCCGGTGCTGTCATTGCGAGCGTAGCGAAGCAATCTCATTGGCTGTAACTGCTTGAAATCAGGAGATTGCTTCGTTGCTTCGCTCCTCGCAATGACCGGTGAAAAGACTTTTTACGAAACCATCAATTATCAAATTCATATCTTAGTCTCGCCTTATCTATCTCCTTTAAGGGTAACTCCACCAGGTTATTATCATCAACTAAAAGGCTTATCATCCCTTCCCTGACATTAGCAAGGCGCCCGGTAAAATTCCTCCTTCTGTTGATAGGTATTGACATCTTTAATTTTACCATCTTGCCTATGGAACGCATAAAATCACTCTCTTTTTTTAGCGGCCTGTTTAGCCCAGGCGAAGAAATCTCAAGCGCATGGGGATAATCAATGATATTCTCTGCCTCAATCAAATCACCAAGCTCCCTGCTGACATCGGCGCAGTCATCTACTGTAACCCCTCCTTGTCTATCTATAAAGACCCTGAGGATCCATCTCCCCCTTTCAAACTGGAACTCAATATCCACCATCTCCAGACCAAGTTCATTTAAAAGAGGCTCCGCCAAATGTGATACCTCGTTAACAATCCTTTTAGTTTCAAGCATTACCAATATCCATCGAACATAAAAAGCGGGCTAAAAAAAGCCCGCTCCCTCAACACCTACCTGAATTGTTGCCAGACTTAGTTCATCCTCTTTTCAAAGTAACAACCCTTTACCCAACAACAAATGTCTACCTCGAAAAGGGAACAGAGTGCTCTTTAAAACAATCTGGAGCGGGCAACGGGGATCGAACCCGCGACACCAAGCTTGGGAAGCTTGTACTCTACCAACTGAGCTATGCCCGCTCACGAGATAAACATAATAGAATATAAATACATAGTCAAGCATAATTTATGATATCATCCGCCCAATATTATAGATTTTAAAAATCTATACTTTCATGTATAAAAAGAGGGCCGATTCGCCCAAGATAACGAATGATGGAGTAATGGAGTATTGGAGCAATGTAGAAGATGAAAACACTAAGACCTAAACTGAGCGGTTCAACGCTCAACCCAGGTAAGATACTCTAAGACCCATTATTTCATTGCTCCAATTGCGTTGATGGAAAGGAAAATTTCAAACGCTGCCTTAAATGAATAGGATTAGTTTAAAAGATGCAGGGTTAGCAGGGCTATCAGGCCTTATGCTGACTG
>JAPVWE010000004.1 GCA_028572035.1 Desulfobacteraceae bacterium
AATTCTTAATTCCCATGGCTGTAAGTATTAGCTTCGGGCTAATCGCTGCTACGGTGCTAACGCTTCTTTATGTGCCGGCGTTGTATTTGATTGTCGAGGACATCACCAATTTATTTAAAGTCCCTGATAAAAAAGACGATAAAGAATTGACGCCAAAAGACAGAAGGTAGATGACAGAAGACAGAGGACAGAAGACAGAAGACAGAAGACAGAAGACAGAATACAGAAGACAGAGGACAGATGATAGAGGCCAAAGGACAGATTACCGAGGCTAAAGACCAGGTTACTGATAACTAAAAAACGCATACATCATTTTATTTCAAAAGAACCCTTTTAGTCAAGGATTTACAGAGGTTACAGATTGTAAGGGCAGAAAAAGAAAAGCCCTTATGGACTGCTCCAATATCCATAAGGGCCTATTGTGATATCTTGCTAGGCTGCTATAGTTTTCAGGATCTTAAAAGGGATTAAATCTCTTTTATCTTTCCCCTTTCATATCATACGGTTAATTCCTTTTTATACCTTCCCTCAGGTATCGGATCATTTGTTCCTTGTTCAAGCCTTCAAGCCCCATTTTCTTGAGGGATGTTCCCTCCTTAAGGAAATCTCGCTCACATATGATTGACCCCAGGTCTATCATGGATTTTATTACAGGGACATCTACACCTAAAGCCCTTGCTATATTGTATCGCACGACAGCTCCAATCGGAATATCCTCAGTAAAATACCTGTCTTCGGTGGAGTTAGGGCCATAGATGTTACTGGATAACGTAGCCACGCCAAATGGGATAAAATACTCTGATGCCATGACACTATACTTTGAAAAGAATTGTCTATCAGGGTACTCCGGTACCATTTCTAGTCCCAATGCATCCATGATCTTCCGCTCCTCGTGATAGAACGCCATTTGCACCCTGGAAACCGAGGGACTCATTCCATGCTTGTAGAGATTCCACTGACCCTTGGGTGCCAGGATATCCTCTGCCTGTGAAACCTCCATCGCACCCACGTTAAGAATAGAGCCAGGAATATGAACAAGAGGATTTGCATTGGCAATACCAACGCCGATAGCCGTATCAGCCCGAATAAAGTCAGAGACCCCGTCAAATATCGGAGCATCTCGTAACGCCTCGAAGAATTTGTCGCAGTCCCTGCTTGGCAGGGTCTCATATATCTGGTTGGCCTCCCTGATTGTGCAATCGACCGTTCCCGGTTTTGACAGCCTGGTACCATAAGGCTCAGAATGCCACCCCCCGATTACCACATCGACATCACAACCCTTCTCTCGCATCATCTCCCTGAGAACCAGTGAGCCGAAGTTATCCGGAAATATGCTTATTACCTGTCCGTCCTCAAGGTGTGGAATCATCCTTTCAAAAAATGCCTCGTGGCCTACACCTGGAACGGTCAGAATTACGAGACCTGCACCCTTCATTGCCTCTGATATGTCTGTAGTTACAACATCAATCTCCGCTACTCCCGTCCTCTTGAAATCCTTTAGATTCGATTGTACTCCGACTAGTTCTATCTTCCGGGTTTCCATAACTTCCCCCAGAAATCTTGGGGCAAACTCCGGTAAGTCATATAGTCGAACCTCGTAACCAGCGAGGGCAAAGTCCGCTGCCTGGGTCTGCCCGGTGGCTCCCCCACCAAGAATTGCAACTGGCTTTTGCAGTATTTCACCTTTAGTCATAATTAACCTCCCTATTTTATCCTTACGGCGAAATAATACTTTGCTAATATCATTTACACACTTTTTGTCAACAGTTGTTTTGCAACTATTCAGCCACAAAGACACCAAGGCACTAAGATTGGAGAATTATTCTCTTCATACACTTTTTGATGAGGGGCACATTAATGAGCCTTAGGCTCATTAAAATTGATCTAGTGTTTTTTTTGCAATGCGTTCTTCCTTTTCAGATAAGGGGTTATAACTCATAATCAATCTTTCGGAGAAGGACTAAAGAAAGACTGAAGATTGACAATTTGCTTCAGCCGTTATAGAAATCTTTATTAAGGGTATTCGTCTTAGGAAAATGGCAGGGAATGGATTTAGAGTTCAGCAAAAGAGGCAAGTATTCATACCAAAGGGACAGGCCGGAGGGCGCTTTGGGAAAAAATCTGGTAATAACTTTCAAAATGTGGCAATAAACGTGGTAACAAAATTGGCCAGGTTAACGTTCTGATCTAAGCAAAATGTGGGAGAAGGAGGTAGACGATGAGCTTTAAGGTTATTCATACTTTTACTATACCTGATGTGGATCTTGGGGAAAAGCTCCTGGAGCCCCTGGATGCCACCCTGGACAAGGGGATGTGGCTAACAGAAGATGAAATCATCAGCCACGCCGGGGAGGCTGATGCTGTAATAGGTGTTGTCTCCATCCAACCCTTCACCAGACGAGTACTCAAAGCCCTTGTAAACTGTCGCATCCTTGCAGGTATCGCCGTGGGTTTTGAAATGGTAGACTTGGAAGCCGCAACAGATTATGGCATGGTCGTCACCAACGTTCCTGATTACGGTATTGACGAGGTTTCAGGGATGGCCTCAACGCTCATGCTGGCCTTAGGCAACAAGCTTCTCCAGGTAGATAAGGCAGTGAAGGAACGCCAAGTCTGTTTTGCCCGGGACAGGGAGGCACTGTTGGATATCGTGCGCCCCAAGTTCCGGATGCGTGAACAAACTCTGGGTATTGTAGGGTTAGGGAGGATTGGTACGGCCACAGCGCTCAAGGCCAGGGGGCTCGGAATGAGGGTTATCGCCTATGACCCATATGTGCTGGATGCGGTCATGGAGAGTCGGGGGGTGAAGCCGGTAGACCTTGACATGTTGCTCAGGGAATCGGACTTCATCAGCCTCCATACGCCACTTACCCCGGAGACAAGCGGTATGATCGGGTATGAAGAGTTCAAGAAAATGAAGCCCACCTGTTACTTTATCAATACTGCCCGAGGAGGGTGTGTGGATCAGGCAGCACTCATCCGGGCCTTGCAAGAAGGGCTCATCGCGGGTGCAGGAATTGATGTAACGGTGGATGAGCCTATAGCCGCGGATAACCCACTCATCACAATGCCTAACGTTATTCTTACTGGCCATAGTGCCTGGTACTCCAACAGGGCAGACTTTGAGATCTTTTACAAGCCCATGACACAGGTGTTGATGGCCCTCAAGGGAGAGTGGCCTGTGTATGCAGTCAATACTGAGAAGAAGGAAAAGTGGCTGGAGAAGTGGGGCAAACAAGACAAGGAGGTTTAGATATGAAGGTCTTTGGAGCGAATGAATTGTTAGAAGATGTATTCGAGAAGAATCTATGCATTGGATGTGGGGCATGTACCTATCTCTGTCCATATTTCAGATCTTATAGGGGCAAGACTGCAATCTTGTTTCCCTGTAACCTTACCCAAGGCAGATGCTGGGCATATTGCCCAAAGGTTGAGGTGGATCTGGATGACCTATCAGAGAGATTCTTTGGCAGACCATATGAGAAGGATCCTTTGGGGTTTCATCGTTCAGTAAAGATATCCAAGGCAGGAAGACAGGTTTCCGAGGGCAGCTTTCAGGCAGGGGGGACCGTATCGGCCCTGATGAGCTTTGCCCTGAGTAAGGGTTATATAAGTGCAGCTGCACTCACCGACAGGGAGGGGTTACGCCCGGTGCCACGATTGGCCCAGAGCACTGATGATATCTTAAGATGCTCCTCTTCTAAGTATACGGCTTCACCAACGCTTTCTGCCCTTAACCAGGCCATCAATGAAGGTCATAACCAGATAGGTGTAGTAGGTACACCCTGTCAGGTCCTGGCCATAGCTCAGATGCGATCCAATCCAATGGGGGATAAGGATTTCTCTGATCCTGTAAGCCTTGTGGTGGGTTTATTTTGCACATGGGCCGTTGATTTCAGGGAATTTGATGCCTTTATCTCAGAGCGTATAGAAGGGAGTAGAATCACAAAGGTTGACATCCCTCCCCCACCGGCTGAGATAATGGAGGTATATACCGACAATGGAAAGATAGAGATACCGTTAGATGAGATAAGAGAGCTGGTCCCCAATACCTGTAGTTATTGCACTGATATGACCGCTGAATTCTCTGATATATCTGTGGGCGTACTGGAGGGTCGTCCTGATATGAACACCATTATTACCAGGACTGAGAGGGGAGAGAAGATTGTGGATGAGGCCCGGAAAGAGGGCTTCTTGATCCTTGATGATATAGGAAAAGAGAATTTGGAACACCTCATATGGGCCGCAGGTAATAAGAAGAAAAGGGCCTTCATAAAGGCAAAACAGGAGGGTATGTTAAATGCAAGAGAAGAAGGTGCAAGATGCTATCTTAGGGTAAGACCCGAGACAGTAGAAGAGATAATTGCATAAGATATGGAGGCAAAGATGTCATATTTGATAGATAATACCGAAGGGGCTCAGTATTTACTCATGGGCAACGAGGCCATTGCTCGCGGGGCACTGGAGGCCGGAGCAAAGGTTGTCTGTGGATATCCAGGCACCCCCTCTTCGGATATTATAGAGAGTCTTGCCAAGATAGCCAAGGATATGAACATATATGTGGAGTGGTCGACGAATGAAAAGGTGGCCATGGAGGTAGCTGCGGCAGGATCCTTTGCCGGGCTCAGATCCATGTGTGTCATGAAACAGAATGGTGTTAATGTGGCCTCTGACTTTCTGTTACACCTGGCTGGTTCCGGGACCCGTGCAGGGATGGTCCTGGTCTCGTGTGATGATCCAGGAGCCCTGTCCAGTGCCAATGAGGGTGAATCACGCTTTTTTGCCAGACTCGTAGAGATCCCACTGCTTGAGCCGGGAGATTTTCAAGAGGCCAAGGATATGATCAAATGGGCATTTGAGCTCTCAGAAGAGATCAGGAACCTGGTAATGGTTCGCAGCGTAACCCGGATGTCTCATGCCAGTGGAAATGTAAAATTTGGTAAGCTTCCTCCCGGCGATGTACATGCTGTGTTTAAGTGCGATGGTTTCATACTTGATCCCATGGAGGGTGCGGTCATGAGCTTGCCTGTGAGGTACAAGCATGCTCTACAGCAGGAAAAGATAAAAAAGGCGGGAGAGATCTTTGAGGACTGTCCATTTAATAGCTATCATGGCCCGGAGAAACCGGAGGTTTTGATTATTACAAGTAGCGCCTGTAACCTCTATAGCAGAGAGGCTATCGGTATCCTCGGGGTGGAAGATAGGGTAGGTTTACTGAAGTTAGGTACCACGTGGCCGCTACCGCCTGAGCTGCTTAAAAGACATCTATCCAGGACAGATAAGATCCTGATAGTAGAAGAGGTGCTACCATTTCTGGAAGAGAACGTTAAGATACTTGCGGCTGAAATGGCACCTGAAATCGGGATAAAGACATTCCATGGCAAGAATGATGGCACAATCCCTGCGGTGGGAGAGCTGAATCCCGATCTGGTCGTTGGTGCCCTGGCTCAGATTGTAGGTATTGACTATAAGCCCGTGCCTGATGAGTATGCAGAAAAGGCCGAGGGGGTACCTACAAGCAGGGCACCGGCTCGGGAGTTGACCTTCTGTCCAGGATGTCCCCACAGGGCATCGTTCTGGAGTATTCATAATGCACTTCAATTGGATGGGCGGAAGGGTTTTGTCTGTGGTGATATCGGGTGTTATGGCATGGCAACGTTACCATGTGGCTTCAGTACCCTGAAGACCTTACATGCCATGGGATCCGGGGGTGGTATTGCCAGTGGTTTTGGAAAGCTGGGTAGGCTTGGTTTTGACCAACCAGTGCTGGCAGTGTGTGGAGATTCCACCTTTTTTCATGCAGAGGTACCGGCCCTCATCAATGCCGTGCACCATAATTCGGACTTCACCCTGGTGGTGCTGGACAACAGTGGCACTGCTATGACAGGATTTCAACCCCATCCAGGCCTGAAAGTAAGTGCTATGGGAGAGGATGTCACGAGCGTGGATATTGCAGAGATATGCCGGGCATTGGGTGCCAGGGTAGAAATTAGAGACCCCTTTGATTTAGGGGAAACACAAGAGACACTTAATGAGCTGATAGAGGATAAAGCGGGCCTCAAGGTCCTTATACTGCGACAGATATGTGCGCTCAGCCCTGAAAAAAAGGCCGGGAAGAAATACGATATGACAATTGATGATGAGATATGCCTGGGTGAGAATTGTGGATGCAATAAGGTATGCACACGTATATTCCGTTGCCCGGGTCTTGTTTGGGATAAAGAGAAGATGGTCACCAGGGTTGATGATGTTATATGTTCGGGCTGTGGCGTTTGTGCGGACATATGTCCTGAAGGGGCTATAAAAAGAAAGGAGGTGGCATAGGCCATGGCAAGCATGCAATTGGCACAGGATCCCTATAATATAATCATTACTGGTGTGGGTGGTCAGGGAAATGTCATGGCATCCAGGGTCCTGGCGAATATGCTGGTGAGAAGAGGATTCAATGTCACCATAGGGGAGACCTTTGGGGCATCTCAGAGAGGAGGGTCAGTTATGAGCCACCTCAGGGTCTCGGCCACCTCCAGCTGGAGCCCTCAGATACCCAGGGGCAGGGTTGATGTGGTTATAGCCCTGGAGCCTACAGAGGGGATCAGGGTCTTGAAGGACTACGGTAATCCCCAGGTCAAGATATTGAGCAATAAGCGTGCGATCCGTCCAGTCGGTGTTATTGCTGGAGAGCTAGACTACCCTTCGATGGAAGAGATCAGGGGCTCGGTCCAGGAGCTGGCATCAAGTGCGTGGTTTATTGATGCAACGGATGAGGCAGTAAAACTGGGCAACCCCATCTTAGGGAATATTATTATGATAGGAGCGCTCTCTGGACTGGGTGTCCTGCCCCTGGAGAGGGAAGACTTTAAAGAGGCGATCCTAAGAAGTATACCCCGGGATAAACTGGATATAAATCTAAAGGCCTATGATATAGGCAGACAGATAATAAAGCAGAATGAGGATAGTACAGGGAACTGAGAGAGGTTTATGTCCGTGCATATGGCTATCAAGAATTGGCAGAGGGCCCCGGGCGTGAGCCCGGGAGCCTCGGAACTGACGGAAAGCCCCAAACTTGTGGTTAAATTGGGAGTTCGACAAAGTTATTAGGGTATATACGGATCTAAAGCAATAATCATTAAGCCTTAAGAAGAGGGGGTAGCAAATGTCTGTTTCTAAGAAAATTAGGGATTCAATTGAGAAGGCTTCATGGGTAAGGAAGATGTTTGAAGAGGGTGCTGTCAGAAAGGCACGATATGGCCCTGAGAATGTCTTTGATTTTAGCTTGGGCAATCCAAACCTTGAACCCCCGGCCAGGTTTAACGAAATCTTAAAGGAATTGGCCTCTGACAATTCTCCGGGCATGCATAGGTATATGTCTAATGCCGGATTAGTTGAAACAAGGCAGGCTGTAGCTGATTATTTGAGCGATCTGAATAATTTTTCCTTTGGTCCTGAGGATATAGTTATGACAGTGGGAGCGGCTGGGGCCTTGAATGTGATTCTGAAAGTTATCCTCAATCCAGGAGATGAGATAATTATCCCTGCACCCTATTTTATGGAATACAATTCTTACATAGACAATTATGGCGGTATTCCCAAAACTGTCGCTACCAACCCTGACTTTTCCCTCGATCTTTTTGCCATTGAAAAGGCCATGAGTTCTAATACCAGAGCGGTATTGATAAACAACCCTAACAACCCAACAGGGAGTGTATATGAAAAGGATGAATTGATTCAACTGGGTGAGCTATTAACACAATACAGCCAAAGATATGGGGAGCCAATCTATCTGATATCTGATGAACCATATAGCAAGATCATCTATAATGGTTTGAAATGTCCCTCTATCTTTGATGCATATAGAGAGAGTTTTTTGGCGACCTCATTTTCAAAAGATCTATCTCTACCTGGGGAAAGAATCGGATATATCGCTGTTCATCCCCTCATTGCCGAAAAGGATATCATTATAGAGGGACTCGTTCTATGCAATAGAATACTTGGATTTGTGAATGCCCCTGCATTGATGCAACGGTTGATACCGTTCCTTTTGGGGGAAAGTGTTGATGTAGCCCTCTATCAACGGAAAAGAGATATTCTCTGTGAAGGTCTGGAGGCGGCTGGCTATCGTTTTGCCAAACCAGAAGGGACGTTTTACCTTTTTCCTGAAACTCCTATTCCAGATGATGTGGAGTTTGTGAGATCTCTACAAGAGGAGAATATTCTAACAGTCCCGGGTTTAGGTTTTGGAGGCCCTGGGCACTTCAGGATTGCTTACTGTACAGAGGACGAGACAATTGAAGGGTCTTTCCCCGGTTTTGCCAGGGTAATGGAAAAATATAGATAACCGTTCACGGGTTCAGGGTTCAGAGGTTCAGGGTTCAGAGTTCACCGTTCAGGGTTACCTTTCTTTCGTTGACCTTGCTCGTAGGCTAGCAAGTGCTTGATGAACCCTGCTTTCTCCCTTCAGAGCTCACGAATCAACAGTTCAGACCTGCCCGACAGATGGCAGGCGGGTTTGAGGTGAACCCACAACCTCTGAACTCTGAACCTGTGAACGCCTACAAATATAGATAGGCAGGTTTTAGTGTATTAGCAACGTTAAGACGATCGTGCCTTGGCTGGCAATGGGGCTGAACGGTCGCAAAAAGGCCGATGTAAGATGTCAAAACTTTTTAAGATTATCACTCTCGGTTGCAAGGTAAACCAATACGAATCTGCCTTTGTCGAAGAATCATTGATAGATATGGGCTGTCAAAATGCCAATCAAGGCAGAAAGGCAGACTTAGCAGTCATCAATACCTGTATAGTCACAGCCAGGGCAAGCTATCAATCCAGACAGGCTATCAGAAGGGCCATAAGGGAAAATCCTGGCGCCATTATTGCTGCTATCGGATGCTATGGGCAGGTCTTCCCCGGTGAATTATCCAAGATCAGTGGAGTAGATCTAATTGCAGGAAATAAGGGAAAAAGCTCTCTTCCAGGGCTTTTGGTACAAGCCCGTCACCATAATCCTCCCCTTATTGTCAGAGAGGACTTCGGGGCCTCTACCCCTTTTGAGGAGATTCCTCTCAAAGGTTTTTCAGATAGAACCAGGGCCTTTTTGAAAATACAGGACGGGTGTGAATCCTTCTGCTCCTACTGTATTGTGCCTGCCTCCCGGGGCCCCCTCAGGAGCCTTGAACCTGATAAGATTATCAGAATACTTAAGGGTTTAGAGGGAAAGGGGTATAAAGAGGTTGTGCTGACAGGGATTCATCTTGGGAAATATGGCTCAGACTTGATGAATGGCATAGATTTAACCCGGTTACTCATTGAGATTGGCAGAAGTGGATTCCAGCCAAGGATAAGGCTCAGCTCACTTGAGCCAACAGAGATAGAAAGAGATTTGATTGAATTGGTGGTCAGCCATGATTGGCTTTGCCGCCATTTTCATATCTCTCTGCAAAGCGGTGATGATGCGGTCTTAAAGAGGATGAATAGGCACTATTCGGCCAGGATGTTCACCAGGGTAATAAATGATATAAATCGCCTTGTCCCTGAGGCTTCTGTAGGAGTTGATGTCTTGGTTGGGTTTCCTGGGGAAAGTGACAGGGCATTCAATAATACCTTTGATCTCTTAAGAGACCTTCCTGTTAGCTATCTGCACGTTTTCCCCTACTCAAGAAGAGACGGAACTGTTGCAGCAAGGTCTTCTGATCACCTTGATCACAAAAGGATCAAAGAGAGAGCCTTTCTCTTGCGGTGTCTTGACAGGAAAAAGAGAGAGACGTTCTGGGGCAGTTTAATGGGCGAAACCTTTCCGATCCTAACTGAGGGATGGGTACCTGGAGGCAGAAACCTGATCAGGGGCTTAAGTGATAATTATGTCAGGTTTGTCTTTCCTTCCAATAGTCTTATTAGAAATGAAATCGTAGAAGTCAGGGCAGGGGGTATAACAGAAAAGGGAATTGCCGGTGAGCAATTGCTGGGTTAATTCAATTGTATAGGAAATCCCATTTTGGACGCAGATGAACGCAGATTTTTTGGATTAAGAATATAAAGATTATTAATATCTGCGTGTATCTGCGAAAATCTGCGTCCTAATTTAAAGATTCATCTTATTTCCAGGATTTCGAATTCCTGGACACCACCTGGGGTTTTTATCTTGATATCATCTCCTTCCTCCTTGCCAATAAGGGCCTTTCCCAGAGGTGAGGTAACCGATATTCTGCCACTCTCGGGGTCAGACTCATAGGGCCCAAGCAGCTGATATTTTACATTCTGGTTGTTAGCAATGTTTCTCAGCTCTACTGTCGTGCCAAAGATAATCGTTTCGGTTTGCCCTGTGTCTATCTGAATTACCTCTGATCTGCTAATTGCCATCTCCAGCTCATTAATCTTGGCCTCTAAAAAGGACTGCCTTTCCTTGGCTGCATGGTACTCCGCATTCTCACTTAAATCGCCATGAGATCTTGCCTCTTCAATAGCCTTGATATTCCTGGGCCGCTCAACAGTGAGAATATTGTGCAATTCCTGCTTTAATTTCTCCAATCCCTCTCTCGTAATTGGCACTTTGTCTATCATGAATAGTCTCCTCCCTGGGGTTGGACCTTAAATCGATCTCTGATTTTAATTTAAAAAGTTATCATTTTTGATACAGGCCGTCAACAGTTAATGGAATTCTGCCATTTTTTATAATGCTGGCATTTCGGTCATTTATGGATACTGCAGTGTTCTGTGTATGAAGGCTGTGTCTCTGAAACCGAAGCCGCCAAGAAGCAAGCCAAGCATTCATCAGGCCGGACAGTCGTACGTATGAAGAAACTTTGGTCAGGGGAGTCTTTATCAGATTTCTCTGTAGATCTCCAACGGCAAATCGTAATAAGCGATCGAATGGCCCACTGTTAATCGGGTCTCCGGTCTAGCTCCCTGACTTAATCAGTGCTGGCAATCGCCGCAATCCCAATAAGCCCATGACTTTTCATAGCGTAATCTAAGCAATCGCCTGTTCAATTCCTGAACGCTCGAATAGCAATTAACCGCAATGGTGTGAGGGAGATTTCTGGTACAAACAGGATACCGCATCCCACTGAACATTCGCATTAATCATGCCAAAACAACCAAGAGAGATAATCACTTGTAATTCCAAATGATTAAGGCTTGTTTGTGCAAGTATTATGGGTGAATTTGACTCAGGGTCCGCCAAAGTGTCAGATTCTTGACACTTGGTGGCCCTGCTCTAAGGATAGCTGAACATGTTGCACCTTAGTGTGTCAGAAGGATAGAAACAGTCTGGTTGATGAAAGGGAATGGTTAATATGGATTTGAGGAGTTATGGATATAGGTGGTGGACAGCATGTTTGGGGTTTCCCGAGGGGCTCGATTATTTGAAACGAAAATAAACAGAATAAGGCATCGGTAAATACTATAGAGTTCATGTTCTATAGGTACTAAAACCTGAGTTTTCTATTGATTTTAGTATGTTATATTATCTTTAGTGTTTCATGGTTTTCTTATTTCGTCAAGCAAGGAATTGAGGGTCCTCTGTTATTTGCATGACCCTCTGCATAGCCGTGTAGTAGTCTCTCTGCACCTTTCGGTTGGAGACACGGCAGTAACGTTGGGTTGTGGTAATCCAGGTACATAGTGATAAGGGTCTTGACTTCTCTGATTCTATAAGTTATTAATACTCTTGGCCTGTCTGCGCCTTGTGACTCAAGGTACTCAGTTGAGCTTGTCCCCCTTCACAAAGGGAACTTGCCCTGAGCAACGGAAAAGGGGTCAGCCCCATTTTTCTTTGTTCGCATCTTTTTCTTATCTGGAAGGATTGGATATGTGTTCAATATCCGACAACAGTTTTCATGAGGCGGCAGTCATGTTTATGATGTCAAGGTATGCCCGCACTCGTTGATTTCAAAAAAGAAATGGGGTCCATATTTTACGGATTATGAATAAATTATTTCGCGAAGGAGAACAAATGGGGGGGGTTCTGCAAAAGTCTCAGCAAATCCGGCCAAATTGTTCTAGTAGAGCTCTGAATTTTTGTCTGCTTCCAGAACGCCCGCTATCAAGGTATGGTAATTTTCCGTTTCACGTCTGAATCGATAGACTTTCCCAGAGGATATTGGTACGCATTTTGCAATAACTACCAGCAGGGACTTTGCTATTTACGAGAATTGGCTTGGCCCCTCGGAGAGATGAATGGCTAGCCTCGCCGATTGCGGAGATTGCTTGCCCCTGAGAAGGGGCTTGACACACAAGGTCAATTTCTATATACTTGCTACAGAAAAAGGGAATTTTTATCACTATTACTTTTTGAACAGAAAGGGGGAGAACAAATGTACGGCAGATTGACGACCAGAGGAAACGCCGTAAAGGATGCAAAAAAGAATCTTCCCGGTAGGGATGATTCGAATTTCTCTCAGTTCGAGCAGGAGTTGATGGCGATGGCCAGAAATGAGGCACGGCAAGTAACGGCCGCATATGGACCCAAATTGGAGGTCCTCAATGGAAAACACAAACCCCTGCTCAAGGATCATGAACGTATCTCCAAGGACTATGATGCTCACGCCGCCAAGATCAATCGGAGCGAGCCCAGTGTGGAGTTGTCCAGGGGGAAGTACTATGCTTTGATGACCCTATTTGTCCTGGGTGAAATCCCTATGAATTCCCTCGCCTTCTCAGTGTTTGGCGAAAGCCAGATATTCACATGGATCATGGCGGTCGGTGTGGCCGTGGCCATTCCCTGGATCGCCCACGCCATGGGGATTCTTTTCAAGCGTTGGTCTGTCCCATGGTGGAAGAATGCTGTGGGTGTAGCGACACTTCTCGTCCTCACCATTGGCGGCCTGGTTGCCATTGGCTACGTGCGTGTCCAGTACCTGGGCGACCTCAGCGAAGCAGGTGCAGTGAGTAGTTTTGGCAGTAGCGGATTTATAGGCGCCGCGTTCGTTGGCCTGAACCTGGTCATTTTAGCTGCAGCCGCACTCTGCTCATATTTTTCCCATGACAGTGACCCTATGCTGGAGCATTTGCACCGCAGGACCAACCAGCTCAATAAGGCCATGCGGACCATCGAGGCAAAATATAACAAGATCCTTACCAAGCAACAAGAAAAAATCCACCGGATTCAGCAACGAGCCCAGGAAATCATCTATTACTACCGCAAGATCAACCAGCGCGTGCGTCCTGATCAGGAAAAACCCAAGTCCTTTGAACGGGAACACAAGTTGGGTGTGGAGTTTGAACAAGAAGACAAGCGCAGAAAAAAGGAAACCGCAACCATCCCTGTGCAGGCGGTGACCGATCAACCCATTTCATAAGTTTTGAGGAGGTATACCCAAATGAAGCGATGGAGACTAAAACTCTTGGGGCTCATCCTTCTCAGCTCCCTTCTCTTATTGAGCCACATGAACCGGAGTGTTGAAGCTTTTGGGAAGTCTGAGAACGCCAAGAAAAGTCGGGTGTTGGTTATTTTTGTCGATATGTCGGGCAGTGCGAACCTCGCTCGGCGTACGGTTTATAGGGAGGCGTTTGAGAAGATCTATCAAAACCTTAGCCAGGGGGATCGTGTTGTGGTGGGGACCATCACCGGTCGTTCGTATATCGACTTCAAGCCAGCCGTGGATGTGAAAATTCCTAAGAAAAGTATATGGGTTAACCGCATTCAGTTCGAACGAAACCTAACCGAGACCAAAGAAAAAATTCGAAGGGAGGCAGACCGACTCTTATCCCGCAAGCGAGGGACTAAGCGGACAGAGATTCTAAATTCTCTGAATATTGCCGAGACAATCTTCCATAACGAGAAACGTCGAAAGATTCTGGTCATCCTCTCTGACATGATCCACGATTCAAAGGAATACAACTTTGCCCGGGTTAAGGTCACAGACAAGTACATCGACAAGGTCATCAGATACCGGCAAAAGCACAATCTCATCCCCAACCTCACCGATGTCAAGGTCTATGTGGCCGGGGCCAGTGGGGCTGATCCCAACAAATATCGATCAGTAGAAAAATTCTGGGCTCGTTATTTCGCCGAAAGCGGAGCAGATTTTTCGCATCATCGGTATGGCCATTCCCTTATCAGCTTTGAAAAGGGACTCTAGAAAGGCTAATTGCTTTCGACACTGCCTGAGCCCCTTTACCTCACAAAAACATCGTAACAGAAGTCGAGTTGCCAAAATGAATTACTTAACTATGCTCGATCCCATTTTCATTTTCGCATCATTTTCTGAATCAGGTGCTCGATTTCCGCTACTTCCTTGTCATACATAAAAAAATATCCCGCCTTTTTCCGAACCGGATTCTTGCTATATTATCCCCAGATTTGCAAGTCAAACATGACTAAGAATATGCTCTTATCAGTGGCCTCATTCGTGCGGCCACAGATTAGCGCGAACCAGTCGGTACGTGAAGAAAAACGTTCAACAAAAAGGAGGTTTCTATGTCCTTGGCAGAAATACTCAACATTTGTCCCCTATTAAGAATCAATTTTTGAAGGCATGGATCTGGGTAAATCCTTTGAGTCTCCCGATTAGGTCAGATAGAATTCCAACTGCGATAGCAAAGTTATGCGAGTGGTTCCATTTGAGTATGCATTGGTAATTGCTGTAGACCAAGAAGGCCCGACCAGCTGGCCCGTCTGGCTGTATGATGGACGATAGCAAATCCAGCGTTGGAAGATCCTGGCCGTCCAGACACCGTAGCCCCAGTGCTTGCCATTCACTAAGGCGTTTTCGGTATTCAAGGCCGATCAACGCCTGGTTAAGACCATTTGGTAGACGTACCTCTTGACCCCAGGTCCGGTCCCTTTTCCAGCCGGCCCGCAACAAGTAATTGGCTGCCGAGGCAAAAACATCTCCACAGTCTTTCCAAATATCTATACGTCCATCACCATCGAAGTCGACAGCGAAAAAGCGAAAGGTGGATGGCATAAACTGGAGTTGTCCCATCGCCCCAGCCCAGGATCCCTTCATCTGCGCAATAGACATGTGGCCCTCATCCAGGATGCGTAATGCGTGTATTAATTCCTTCCGAAAATAGGAACTGCGGCGGTTGTCATAGGCAAGTGCAGTCAAAGAACCGATTACCGGAAAACTGCCACTAGAGGAGCCAAAATCGGTTTCAATGCCCCACAAGGCCACAAGAAACCGGGGCTCTAATCCATAGCGTGAGGCAACTCTCTTCAATAGAGTGCGGTTTTCCTTTAGCTTCTTGCGCCCCTTACTAATCCGATTTTCTGATACCACTCGATGGAGGTATTCTTTCAGTGTTAGCTTGAATTCCGGCTGACTGCGGTCAAGCTCGATGACCTGAGGTATAGGCTCGAGACCGGTGAAGGCTGCATGCAGTGTCTTCTGGGAAATACCGCTGTCAAACGCTTCTTTCCGAAAAGACTCCAGCCAAGCCTCAAAGCTCGACCGCTGTTTTTGTGGCAACGAGGTTCCAGTTAATGAAGTTGTGGCCTTTTCCGGGGCAGGTCTTTTGATGGGCATCACCACCTTGTAGTTTTGTACCGGGGGATGAGGCGGTTCCTCCTTCGAACACCCTAAGCATGACAAAAGAAGTGTCAAGCAGATGGAGATTATGGCTGCTGAAACCTTCATCACTCTGTGAATTCCTGCCCCAATGTACAGTTAATTCGTACCGTTCAGAGATATAGCCTTCTTACCAAATCCAAGACTCAAACTCTGTTTAATCTTATCAAAGATAGATAATGGAATCAAAACATTATCAGAATTGAGAACATTAGGTCAAATCTCTCTAGATCTTAAGAAAATGAGAGTGGTGAGTTTAAGGAATGCTTTGCCTTGGTTTTATAATGTTTTTCGGGTACGAAAAGTATAGACTTGTATCAGTATAGGAAAGTTTTTCGGTTTTTCATTTTTCAAGGATAAATAGCAGTAAACAATACATTTCTCCCTCCATATCTCCTCCCATATCTTGTGCCTTTTCCTCCCTATTGCTCCAGTTCAAGAAGTGGATCATTCACTACCGAAAGACAGAAGCTGAAATGCGATTTTAGTTGACAAT
>JAPVWE010000005.1 GCA_028572035.1 Desulfobacteraceae bacterium
AGATAGAGAAAGGTCGTACTTACATCGTCATGTCCAATCATCAGGGCTTGATGGATCCTTGGGCCTTGATAGGAAAACTTCCCCTCCAGCTCCGGTGGACCATAAAGCCGGGGGTAAAGAAAATGCCGATCTTCGGTTATGCCCTTGAGCGAATGGGCCATATATACGTAGGTGGCATGAAGCGGAAGGATATAGCTCTGACCCTGGAAACGGCTGTTCAAAAAATAAGACAAGGGGCATCTGTGGTTTTCTTCCCTGAGGGAACAAGAAGCAAGGATGGGAATCTTCAAAAATTCCACAAGGGAGGAGCAGTCATTGCCATTAGGTCTGGTGTCCCCATACTACCTGTAACAGTGAATGGGAGCCGTTTTGTGCTGCCTAAAGGCACTCTAGCCCTGATGCCGGGTAAGATTCAGATTGTTGTGGGAGACCCAATAGACCCTTGTAGATTTGACGAGAATAGGAAAGATGAGTTAATGGCAGTTGTAAAATCGGCCATACAGCAAAATCTTGATTTGGAATATGGTGCATTTACATAAACGTTCTTAACCAATTCTTGGAAGGCCCACGGAAAAAGGTAAATGCGACAGCATATACTTGATAATCCAATCTCCTATTATGCTATCTTTTCATCGGTTCGATACCTGCCCACCAGACTTTGCCACTGGTTGGGGAAACTTGTGGCATTAATAGTCTATGCATTTTCCCGCAAGGACCGTGATGGCCTTGCATCTAACCTTTCTTTAGCCCTAAGAAGACCACCTGCCGATCCCTTTATAAGAAAAACTATCAGGCAAATCTTTAAGAACTACGGGCATTACATGGTTGATTTCTTCTTAATGCCCCAGCTGCCTCCTCACAAAATTAAGAGGTTTTTTGCTGAATTCAAGGGGGAAGAGATTCTTCAAAGCGCCCTTGCCAATGGTAAAGGAGTAATCTTATTAACGGCCCATCTGGGTAATTGGGAGTTCGGCAGCATGTTTCTGCGATTCAGGAACTATCCCCTGAATGTGGTGGCATTGGCACACAACACCTATTCCACAAATGCTCTGATAAACCACCTCAGGAGGAATAAGGCAGTAAACGTTATTGAGGTAGATCGGTCGTCTTTTTCAGGTATTGAGATCTTGAGGCGCCTCCGAAACAATGAAATCGTGGCCATGATCGGTGACAGGGATTTTTTCGGTAGCGGCCGGCAAATTGACTTTTTCGGCAAGAAGGTGAGCTTTCCGGTTGGGCCCGTTGCTCTGGCCATGAAATCAGGAGCGGCTCTTATCCCCGCATTCGTTCTCAGGCAATCAGATGGCAGATACTTCGGAGTGCTGGAGGAAGCCGTACCTTTCCTCCTGGAAGGGGATCGGGATGATGTCATTGAAAAAAACTTAGGAAAGACGGCTCGGGTATTTGAAAAATATATCCGCTCCTATCCTGATCAATGGTATTGCCCTCACCCTATCACCGGCAGGACGCCCTGATGAGGCTCTTGCTGATCGCACCCAAGTGGCCTGAGGGCAGCCTGTGGGGGCAGATTTACTTCCGTTTCCCTTATCTCGCTCTGACAACCCTGGCTGCTTTGACGAGCGATGACTGGGACATATCGATTATTGATGAGAACGTGGACTCTCTTGATTTTTCTGATTTGCCGGATCTGGCTGCCATTTCCATCATGACACCTTTGGCAAAAAGGGGATATGAAATTGCAGACGCTTACAGGGAAAAGGGGGTGCCAGTTGTGTTAGGTGGCATTCATCCCACCATGATGAAGGATGAGAGCAAGACCCATGCCGATGCGGTGGCCATGGGCGAGGCTGAGGATGTCTGGCCCCAGGTTTTGTCCGATTTTAAACGGAGTGATCTCAAATCCTTTTACAAGGCCCCGGATTTCTGTAGGCTTGAACAGCTTCCAATGCCAAAGAGAGATCTTTTAAAAAGGCATGCATATTTTTTTATTAACACCATTCAGACGACCCGTGGTTGCCCCTTTGACTGCGAGTTTTGTTCGGTCACCTCCCTTTATGGCCGGACTTATCGTGTCAGACCGGTAGAGGACGTGATCAATGAAATGGGCCAGATGGAGAGAGGCTCCGTATTCTTTGTTGATGACAATATTGTCGGCAAACCCTCCTATGCAAAAGAGCTCTTCAGGGCACTTATCCCTTTGAATGTCAAATGGTTCAGCCAGGCCTCTCTGAGTATAGTCAAGGACAGGGAGCTTTTGGATTTGGCTCAAAGGAGTGGTTGCAGGGGTCTTTTCATCGGATTTGAATCCCTGTCTCAGGAAAGTCTAAATGCCATGGGAAAATCGCTCACCCGGGTGGATGATTATAAGGAGGCCATTAAGATGATTCATGATGGCGGGATTGGCATCCAGGGCTCATTCATTTTTGGCACGGATCAAGATGATCAGTCTGTATTTTCTGATGTGCTGCGTTTTATCGAAAAGACCCATCTTGAGGCGGTTCTGTTTTCAGTCTTGACCCCTTTCCCGGGAACGCGAACTCGAGAGGCCTTGTTAAGAGAGAATAGGATAATCGATACGGACTGGGAAAAGTACGATATGAACCATGTTGTATTTAGGCCTAAGAAAATGACCCCAAGACAATTGCAGGATGGTTTCAACTGGGCTTACAAAAGGTTGTATGGATATCGGTCCATTGTGAAAAGGCTTTTCCCTTTCAGGAGAAGTGGCCTCTTTTATAGCATCCAGAATTACGGTTTCCGGCAGGCATGGAAAAAAACCTTAAAGATTTTGTGATGAGAAAATTTCTCTTCAAAAAATATATAGTTCCCATATCCTTGGGTCTAAGTCTATTTCTATATCCTTACCAGGTGTTTCCATCTGAAACAGATCTACAGTCAGAACCGGAACTGAGCTGGGTGATGAAAAATATCAAGGAGAAGGAAAAAGGCCTCAAGACCTTTACCGCAAAGTTTGTGCAAACGAAGAAGACCTACTTGCTTCAAGAACCACTGCACTCGGAGGGTGTGATCTATTTTGATCGTACAGGCAAAGTGCTTTTGAGGGTCATTAGTCCATCGCCATTGATAGTCCTTTTAAAAGATAACATGCTGCTTGTCTATTATCCTGACTTGCCAAAGACCGAAGAAAGATACCTGGGAAGAACTAATGATATACTCAAGAAATACTTCAGTATCGGACAATCGATTGAAGAGTTGAAGAAACAATACGCAATCCAGCTTGTCTCTAAGACACATTCAGATGGATATCGTCTGAAATTGATACCGAAAATGAAGGCCATAACGAAATATATTAAAACAATCGAAGTTTTGGTGAGCCCGAAACACTGGCTTCCAGAGCGAATCCATTTCAAGGAAGTGAAAGGGGACAGCACCTCCCTAAGGTTGGAATTTACCTCGATCAATGAACCGTTGCCACCAGGCATCTTTACCATAGATGTTCCGAAAGATGATGAAGACGGCATATAAGCTCAAAAAATTCTTCTTGCCATTTATAGCGAACGACTTAAGTAAATTGACACTCAGTAGCCTGTCATTGCGAGCGTAGCGAAGCAATCTCACGGGATTGCGGAGCCTGTTCCGAGCGCAGCGAGGAATCTCAGTTTCTATGATGTCAGGTCGTTGTATCTCTCAGTTGTCAAGGAAAGGCTCCGAGTTTGCTTCGGCTTCGCCTCGCAACCACTATCGTTCCTCGCAATGACTACTTTTTGTTGTCGTTCACTATAGTTTTCTGCCACCTCAAACGCCAAGGTCAAAAAAAAGATAAAAGAATTGTCTGTAGAACTGAAAGGAAAGAAAGTCATATTAGGGAGTACTGGTGGTAACAGTGTTGTCTTCTTATATCCCGGGCAGGGATCCCAACAAGTAGGCATGGGATTTGATTTGTATCAAACCTATCCTGAGGTTCGGGAGACATTTGACCAGGCTGACCACCTTTTGGATTTTTCTCTAAGCGAGCTCTGTTTCGAAGGACCCGAGGAAGAACTGAATCAGGATGTCAATGCTCAATTGGCCGTTTACACAGTCAGCTGCATTGTAACCGACGTATTACGGGTGCACGATGTCTTTCCTGATGTGGTCTCGGGCTACAGTTCTGGTTTCTACGCTGCTGCTTATGCAGCAGGCTGCTTCGATTTTGCCGACGGCCTTTCCCTTGTAAAACGAGCCGGAGAAATTCTTCTTGATGAAGGCCGGAAGATAGATGGAAGTATGGCGGTCATTTTTGGACTACCGCCTGAAAAAGTCGACAGTATCTGTCAACAGGCAGGAAATGTCCAGGTTGCCATCCTGAACACCCCGCGCCAGACTATCATTTCAGGTATTGAATCCTCAGTCAGGAGAGCTATGGAGCTTTCTCTTAAAGCGGGCGCCCTAGACGCTTACAGCTTATCTGTAGGCTCTGCCTATCATTCCAGATTCATGAAACAGAGCGGTATTCGTCTTCTAAGGGAAATCAAGGACATAAACCTGAGGAATCCTCGGGTTTCTCTCGTGTCCTATCTTTCTTTGGAGTGCGTGTCAAATAAAAGTGAATTAAAAAACGTTATGGTCACTCAGTTAAGTCGCCCTGTTTTATGGGTTGATTTGATTAAAATACTGTACAGTAACAACATCAGATTATTTGTTGAAGTTGGACCAGGTGAGGTGATTTCCAGGACGGTTAGATGGATAGATAGAAACATTGAAATTGTGAATACAGCCAACAAAGGAAAATTGTTCAAAACGGTAGAAAGATATGGAAAGTTAAGAAATTCTAATCGTTCTAAAGAAAATAGGTAGCGAAGGTTCGCATTTCACCGAGCAGGCTAAACCCTCAAACAAATTCTGGAATTCAGGGATTTAGGAATTAAGGAATTTCTCAAGAGCTCTGTAATTCATAATCCCTCAATCCCTCAATTATCTTATAGCAAATATGGCAGACAATCCACTATATGACATTTCAGTTATCGAAGAGATACTCCCTCACCGCAGCCCATTTCTCTTTGTGGATAGGGTGATAAGATTAGAAGTGGGGAAGAAAATCACTACGGAAAAAGATCTCTCTCCTGATAACCTTTTTTTTGCCGGCCATTTCCCAGAAAGGCCAATAATGCCTGGTGTTCTTGTTTCAGAGGCCTTAGCACAAACAAGCGGGCTCCTTTTGGGACTAACATGGAAGGAGAATAGACAGTCTATGAATCAGGAAAGGCCAAATTTTTTCTTTCTGGCCAACGTCGATATGAAGTTTTCCAGTCCAGCCAAACCCGGAGAAACCCTCCGTTTGAAAGCGAGCCTCAAGAAAAAGTACGGGAGATTGTTCTTTTTCGAGGTCGCTGCATATGTGTCAGGTAGAGAGATTGCTAAGGGGACTCTTACACTCGCCGAAGGGGAATAATTCGGGGCTCAGCTGTCCGCTGTAGGAGGATCAGCTCAGCTGCCCCATCAGGCTTGAAGTATCAGAATAAAATGTGTGTCTGGATGAGGGGAGGGGATCTATTCTGCCTTAACCAGCAATACCTGCCCGGGGAAAATAGTGCTTCTCGGGGTCAGGTGATTTAGCCTGAGAAATTCCGAAAGGTTCATCTGGTGTTTTTGAGCGATTATGTACGGTGAATCCCCTTCTAAGACCGTATAAGTCTTGGTTTTCATGCTCTTAAGAGCTGTTAAGCCCGTAGGAATCATGAGAACCTGTCCTATCCACAGGTGGGTATTACTGAGTTGATTCACAGACTGTATGGCCTTGGTGGTAGTTCCAAATCGATTGGCAATCCTCCAGAGAGAGTCCCCTTTCCGGACCACATATTCTATGAGGTTTCCTTTTACCTTTGAGCCAGGCACTGGTAAGGAGGCCTTCCTCACGGGGACGTATGCTCTTCTGGTAGGGATCTTGAGTTTCCGACCCGCTCTTATGAAATGCCTGCTCTTTAGCCCGTTCATGGCCATGATTGCCCTGACACTCGTCCTATATCTGCGGGCGATAACGGACAAAGACTCTCCATTTCGAACTCTGTGCCTCACATAGACTGGAACAGGAGGACGCCAGACAGGTATATCACCTAAATTAGAGAGGAGCACTGCCCCTTTGCCTATGGGTACTTTAAAGGCATAGGGTCTGTTGGGGGTGGCATTACGCCTCAACGCGGGGTTTAGGTCTTTTAGGGCCTCGTAGGATATTCCCAGATATTTGGCCATGGTTTTCAGATGGACCTGCTTGTCAATGGTAACCTCTTCAGTTTCAATCTCCTCGTGCACAGGGGGAAGGATGAAGCCGTGGGCTTCAGGATCGTTCAGAATATGTAAGACGGCCAGAAACTTTGGGACATAAAAGGCTGTCTCTCGAGGGAGTTTTTTGTAAAGGTCCCAGAAATGATCAAGGTAGTTGATCCTTTGAGTCCGGATAGATTTCAATACCGTACCCTCTCCACAGTTATAGGCAGCCAGAGCCGTTGTCCAGTCCCCAAAGATTTGATGCAATTCTTTGAGATAGGCGATGGCAGCCCTTGTCGATTTTTCTGGATCCATTCTTTCATCGATCCAATAGTCTCTTTTTAAGCCGAATTTATATCCCGTTGAGGCAATAAACTGCCATAGCCCGAGGGCTCTCGATCTGGACAGGGCCCTTATCTTGAACCCGCTTTCGATAAGAGGCAACCATGAAAGCTCTTCAGGAAGGCCTGCTTCCTTGAGTGCCCTTATGATGGCAGGACGATATCTTCCTGAGACACGATACGCATTAAGAAAGAAGCTTCTTTCCTGTCTTTTAAACATTTTCAGTGCTTTTTCCACGTGTCTGTTCATGACAAGGGGAATCGCCTTGTGATAACCGTTTGCAACCGTGAACCTGGAGGAGTAACACTCTATAATCCGCTTCGATATGGTGAAGCGCAAATCTTCTCTTTGCTGCAATATCTCTGGATCATGGTTAGCATTGACTTTTAATATGAGAGAATAGGCCTGATCCAGGGCATCAATGGCATTGGAGAGGTCTCCCTGTTCCCAGAAATCATACGAGGCCTGGCAAAACTCCAGTGCAGAATCAAGGATCTCCTGGTCAGACTTTTTCTGTGGTGGCGGACTGGGTGGTAGGGAGCTACTTTCAGGAGCTTCAGATACAGGTAAAGGTTCTTCTTTGACCTTGGCAGGAGGAGTAAGCTTTTGCTCTTCGTCAACTTTGGGCAAAGCAGCAACCTTTTTTTCTTCTTCTACCTTGGCGGGAGCATCAACCTTTTCTTCTTCCTCGGCCCTCACAGGGGGAGCAATCTCTTGCTTTTCTTCAACCTTGGCAGGAGGAGCAATTTCTTCCTTCTTCTGGGTTTGTTGAGCAGGGTGAAAGGGGCTGCTTTCAGGAGTTTTAGGGAGAGGTAAAGATGCTTTTTCCTCAATCGTGGCAGGAGCAGCAGCTTCTTCCTGCTCGACCTTAGCAGGAGAAGGAATTTTTTCCTTTTCTTCAACCTTGGCAAGAGTCACAATCTTTTCTTCTTCTTCGACCTTCACAGGAGCAGCAACCTTTTGCTTTTCCTCAGACGTGGCAGGAGAAGAGATCTTTTCTTCTTCCTCGGCCCTCACAGGGGGAGCAATCTTTTCCTTTTCTTCTACCTTGGGAGGAGCAGCAGGTTCTTGCTCTTCCTCAATCTTGGCAGGTGCAGCAAACTTTTCTTTTTCTTCCTCTACCCTAGTAGGACCAGCAACCTTTTGCTCTTCCTCGATCTTGGGCAGGGCAGCAATCTCTTGCTTTTCTTCAACCTTGGCAGGAGCAGCAATTTTTTGCTCGGAACTCGTCGGGGAGGGTTTAGGATGTGATTCTTTTGCGACAACCTCATCTGGAGGTGGTTGTTTCTGCGGTTTGAGGTAAGATGTATCACTAGCGCAGCTGGCACAGAATAGCAGGGCAATCATGACGAAAAATATCTTGATTGCATAGGAATTTCCTTTTTGGACGCTGATGAATGCAGATTGTAAAGATTTTAAATATAAAGAGCTAGTAGAATAATTATCTGCGGATATCGGCCCGCCCTGGTGCGACGACTTTGTAGCGCTCTCAGGCTTACGAAAGCCAGGTCTGGGCCAGGGCGAAAATCTGCGTCCTAATTTAACACTGTACGATTCAGGATGAATTTTCATTTTCCTCCACAGGTTTTGGTACAAGATCCCCGAGGCGCTTGCGGCGAACGCCGCGTTAGATTTCCGGCGAACGAGGAATCATATGTTTCCATTTTTGGTGAAGGGATTATAAAGAAAGCGTTCTGAATGGTCAAGTATATAAAGCGGAGTTCCCTCAATTCTTGAAAAGACCCATCGTTTCTGTATTCCCCAGCTGCGAATCCGGTAGGGTCACTGCTCAAGCTCGCTTATTCTCTCTCTGGGCCAACCTGGTCACTGTGAACAACCACGGTGCCACGAGGGCGACCACAAAGCCGAACAGGGCACTGAGAATCACGTGCCAGACAATTTTCATGGCCGGGCTCATCTTTATGACGATTGGGCCAGAGAGTGCCCCTAAGGAGAGGAAAAGAGCGAAGAGCACGACCAGTCCCAGGGCCCCTCTCAAAACTCGGCGCTGCCACTTCCCCCCTGCTGAGAAGTTTAGGTGTTGTCCCTCCAGCACAAAACCTACGCCTAATCCTATAACCAGGCCCACCGGCGTGGCCGTGCGGCCCACAGGATGAACCATGAGAATGATGAGCGGTATGAGTACCGCCAGGGCATAGCGGCAGATAAGGCTCAGGCTAATAAGTCGGACTCGCAGGTAAGGTTCGGCCAGCAGCCACAGGATTAGATAGAGCACTCCCACCACCAGACCGCCGATTACATCCTGTGGGAAGTGTACACCTACGTACATGCGCGAGAAGCCAATGAGGGACATCGACACCACAGCCGTGACCCAGAACCAGATTTTCTTATAGTGAAAGGCCATGTAGCCCCACAGAACCACCGCCATCTGAGTGTGTCCGCTTACGAAAGAGGGAGAGGTGTTATGCACATGCATCAGCGGATTAAGCCTAAGCGTGATACCTGCCTGCTCCAGCACACTCATAAGGGCCGGGTCGTCGGGGCGCGATATGCACCAGATGTCTTTGATCCATGTGTTGAGAATCCCGGTGAGCAGGAACGAATAAGCAAAGCCCTGGCCCACTGGCTTTCTGACGCACCAATAGAGAAGAGTTAGAATGATGAAATAGGTCATCGAGTTGCCGATGTTCGTTATGATGAGGAAAACGGTGTCCATCAATCCGTTTCGCATCCCCTCCACATCCAACAAGACCCGATATCCCCAGGGTATGATGCCCCATAAGAAATCACCCATGTTCCTCTCCCTTGCTTACTTAGTGCTTGACCGAAAACCTTGGAATAAAGAGTTTCAATTTTACTCAGGCAATTTCAAGAGGCTAAAATTACTTGATGTTTTCAATCCAAAATCCGCAATCCGCAATCCAAAATCGTGCCTGAATGGACTTTTCGTTCAGGCACTACTTATGGCTTTCCCACTCGGGACTGGCTGTAGACCATCTCCAACTCTTGGTAGGCCATATCAAAGGTACGGCGACAGATGAAGTTGATAAAACCCTTCTTGGCCAGCAGCCAGCCCACATCCATAGCGATTCCAACCGGTGAGCCCTTCTTTACCCATCGATAGACTTTGAGCGGCCATTTCATCCAACGATACATATCCCATGCTTTTTTCGCGAAAGACCGTACCTGTTTTGGCAGCAGACTATTGGTGAAGGATTTCATGCTGTAAAGAGATTCTATCTGTATCCTGTGGAGTCTTTTCACCACCGGGATTTTTTCAGTCTCGCACACCGATTTAATCCAAATTTGGCTTCGTGTCAGAAGCGGTCCTATGGCAGCCTCTTCCAGCGGGCGCTCGGCGTCAGGGAAATATTTTTTGGCAATGACTTTGGCTGTTTGCCCCACTGCCTCTTTCCAGTCTTCAAGCCCGGGGGCAGAAATAAGCATGGCGGTAAAGCCCACCAGACGATTACGAATCTCCTGGATCTGAGGATCGGGAATATCAGGTTCTGAAAGTTTCAGAGAGCCCAGATCTTCAAGAGCCTTTTCCAATTCATCCATTTCGGTCGGAATTGTCTCCTCTTTGTCTTCTTCAGCATAAGCCTGAATGGCCAGTTTTCCCACAAAGAGATAGACATCCACCAGTAAGCATCTGGTAAGGGTCATCATGATCAAACGATTTGAAAAATAGGCCAGCCATGAAAAAGGATCGGGTAGGATAACCAGACGCAACTGAAAGAGTCTCTGGATAACCTTCCAGTAGGGGCTCAAACATTGTACAATCCAATATTGGTTTACCCGGTTGTACCATTCGTAGGACTGCCGAATATGGCGAATACGAACTCGTCGCAGTCTCTTAAATCCTGGACGGTGCAGGATCAGTTCCAGTCGATGGACAGATTCCTGGGCGGACTTCAGGAAACGTCCGGTGGTTATACGCAGTTCAGGCTTCTCCACCCCCGGATGGTAGCAGGTGGCAATGGAACGTATATAAGCAGAGAGGTCTGCCAATTCTCTCAGCTCGGGAAAAGTGGCCTGCCACGCTCTCTGACAACGCTCCAACACTACCTTAAGGGCATGCTGTTGGGTCTCACCGGCTGCTTCTATCTCCTTATTAAGGTCTTTCAACTCTTTACGCAGGGAGCGCTTCCAGCCTAAGACTCCCCGCAGCCGCCAAACGAATAGAATGCTGGCTACTGCCAGCAACATAGTTGCAAAAGCCAACACGCCATGTAGGGTTTGCCAGGTCAACCACCAGTCCAATTCTAATCCCCCTTTTCTTAGTTTTGTGCATCTGCAAAACCAATATGCCTGATAACAGACTAATGTCAAACCAATTCTTCATCTCTCTCTCGCTTCGCTAGAGGCGAAGAGTGCGCAAAGAAACGCCCCTCAGCGTCCTTTACGTCCGCGGTGAGTAACGCTGTAAGAGTTTAAAGACCCTTTGAGAGTCGTAGCCAAGCCACCCCTTTGACGGGTGTTTGTTGACTCAGTAGGGGCCATTTTTTTATGAATTCATGGACGTTACCTATGAGAAAGAGTATACTGCCACACGGTAGATTGAAGATGTATTAATTAAGAGAGGAGAAAATAGAAGATGGATATGACAGCTGATAAACCGAATTTTGCAGCGACCATGATGGCTTATGTCCCATACCGCGACCTGGAAAGGGCAATTCAGGTGGTTTTGGATAATTTTCCAGAAGCACCTTGCCTGCCGGTACTAAGCCACAGCATGAAACATATGCTGGAAGGAATTCCTTGCCTGGTTTTTGATCGTGAGAAGCGGCAGGTTTTCTTAGATCCATCACCAGAAAGAGAACGGGAACTCCTTGAATTCTATGATAGATATGAAGAACAGGATCTGGATTATTTCGCTACCACCCCTAAGACAGCGCCCGGCTTTTATGCACTTCTTGAAAAGCTGAAGGAAGCACGACCACGTGAGCTGAGGTGGGTTGTTTTCCAGACTGCGGGACCGGTGCTTTTAGCCGATGCGATAAAACAGCTCGACGGCAATCCCTCTTTCTATAATGAGACCTTGCGGGATATGCTGACTAAGGCAGCAAGCATAAAGTCGAGGTGGTTGGAGAAAAAGATAAAGGAAGAACTTCCAGGTGTCGAAGTAGTAGCGGGTCTGCCCGAAACAACCCTGGTTAGCTTTACCTCTGCAGGGGGAACCGGGACGAGAGAAGAAATAATAGACGCCATAAACGGGGGCTTTGAAGGATTGAATTGCCTTACCTGGATACATTGTTGTGCTAATATCGACTGGACCTTGCTTACAGACTCTAGAGTTGATGTCATCAATTTTGATGCCTATCAATACTCAGATAAGATAGCCCTGTACCATGAGGAGTTTAAGGGCTTTCTGGAGCGTGGAGGAATGCTGGCTTGGGGCATAGTACCTGTTACCAATGATTTAATAGCTAAGGAAAACGTTCAAACCCTGGTGGAAAGGCTTGAGCAGGGCATCAGCCTTCTTGTCAGCAAGGGTGTTGATGAAGAGTTGCTGGCGTCGTCTTCCTGGCTACTGCCTTCTTGTGACACTATAATGATGACACCCGAACTCTCAGACCTTGCTTTTAACATGACCAAGGAAATATCTCACATAATGCGAAGCAAATATGGATTTACCTCCTGATTATCTAACAGCATCCAGCACCAAGTGCGCCCAAAGGGCGCTAAGTTCATAGTATAGGAAATCCCATTTTTTAGACAGGATAGAGCTGCCCGCCATGCGAGTTCCGGAACTCGGAAGCGGGCGGGTCTGCGTCCTAATTTAATAAATAAAAAATATTTTACAAGCAAGGTTTTTGAGAATATTTTTCAGGTCTCTAGAGAACTGTCAGAAAAAGAGTCGAATCTTAAACGGGTGTTCAGAGAGTGATATGATGAGAATTGGCGGAAGGGTTGGGTTCGATAGATTTGAGGATCTTGAAGAACTTTTCAAATCTATTGATTTTCCCATTGAATTGGCGCTGCCGTGGAAATACAGAGATTTGTGGCTGCCTGTTGAAGGTAAGGTAGACAAGATCATAGATTTTCTCAAAGAAAAGGATATTGCGATTTTATCAATTCATGCCCCACAGGGCAAAATAACGGAGGATTCATTTCTGCGATGGGGTAAACTTACAATTGATATTGCTCAAAGTCTGGGCGTAGGCAATATTACTATTCATCCTAACAATGTGAAAGGAGAGAAGGCCTGGCATCAAGAAAAGACGTTGCGATATATTAAAAGACTTGGAGGGGATAATATCTTTTCTATTGAAACCTTTGGTGGTAAAACCAGGGTCTTCTCCCCGGCTGAATTGGTCCGGAAAAAAATTCCAATGACACTTGATACTGCCCATATTCGCGACAGAAGAGAAGTGATGAATATCGTGATAAATAACCAACACAACATAAAAACAGTGCATCTGTCATCCATAGAGAAGGATGAACACCACCTACCAATCGATGATTTTTGTTTGACAGTTGTAGATAAATTGATTGAACTGAAATGGTCTGGAAATATCATTTTGGAGTATTTACCCTGGCATCATTACCGGATTAGAGAGGATCTAAGAGCATTATCAGAGTATATAGCCAGTGGTGGTTCTGCTAGTGGCTGTTCATTGAGATTATTGCCACTCAGTGATCAATTTAAAGGTGACCCGATACATTATGGTTACAATATAGATGGAACGTAAGTGATCGGAAGGCCTTTCTCTCACAAGTGCACCGAGGAGCAAAGTTCTTAAACTGCAATGAACGTCTTGTACACTTCAGATATCCACACAGATCTCGACCATCTTGATCGCCTGCTTGCTGCTGCAGGGCATCTCCGGGTAGATGCCGTGATCATTGGCGGAGACTTGATCCCGGTCTGGGAGTGGACCCTTTCTGCATCTATCGAAACTCAAAGAAGGTGGATACGTGATGTACTGTTCCCACGTCTGACAATTTTTCTCCGAAAATCTCCCAGCACATCTTTCTTCCTTGACTTTGGAAATGATGATCTCATGGCCAATAGACCGCTTCTTGAAGAGAAGGCTGGCAAATATTTCACTCTCATTGACCGGCAAATAGCGGCGCTAAATGCCAATTTGGCCCTGGTAGGTTATATGTTTGTTCGTCCAACTCCATTCAAACTCAAGGATTGGGAAAAGGTGGACTGTGCTCACCGAACCGGTCTCGAGGACGATGTCCTGGAAAGTGGAGCAAGAACGGAAACTGGAGTAGAGCGTCCTTACAGGTTGAAATTGTCAGATGGAACTATGGAAGACGACCTTGCCCAGCTAACCGAGTTGCTTGAAAAACCCCCGTGGCAAGAACGAGAATTTATTTTTGTCTCCCACTGTCCTCCTGTCAATTCAGCACTGGATTTTCTCTCTGATGGTCGGCATGCGGGCAGCCTGGCAATAAGGCATTTTATTGAACATTGGGGATCTAACGGCAGGTTGAGAGCATCCTTTCACGGACACATCCATGAGTCGCCCTGGATGTCAAAACGGGTATGTGATCGGATAACGGGTGTGCCATGCTTTAATGCAGGTCAGAAGGCAGGACAATTGAGGGCCTTATTTTTTGATGCCAGAGACATTGAAGATTCAACATGCCTTGTTAAGGTCAAGGATGACGAACAATCGTACAAAATATCGATATCTGAATTATCAATACATCCTTAAGTCTTAACAGTTCAACCGCTCCGAAAAAATGGCATTTTCATTCTTCTGCCAACAGCATGTCTGCCCAGATATCACTCTGATCGGATTAACGATTACTAATAGCATTGGAAAGCCTTCGGAGGGTGGTCTGGGTAACGATTAATAGCAGGATCATTAAATTCTGAGGAATTTATTCATATGATAAACGAAAGTTTTTCGGTATGGGCAGAGTTACGTATAGACAATCAATTCTTAAACAGTATCTGAGCACTTGTAAGCACTATATAAGGGCATTCTATGATGACTATCAGGGAGGCCTGGGTCGAAAATGGAATGAGGAATCCTTTAAAGGGAAGACCCGTTACCATGTAGCTCAAGAAGAGAATCAACGGTGCATCAAGGCAACAAGTCATTCATGGGCTTCCATCCTTTACTTGCCTTCCTTTTCTTTTTTTAATAGTTCAGCCCACTGTTGATAGGCAATGGGAAGTACTCCGTCCAATCGAAGAGATGAGGGTGTGGGATATCTGTGAAGGCCAGATGTATGTCCCCTTTCCAGACCCTGCAGGGTTATTTCTACCTTACTCAAAGGTATCGTGAAGGCAAGTTCGTGATCCTGAGTCAGGGCGAAATAACGATCCCCAGCACCAGCCAAAATAAGTTGACATTCATCAGTGAGCATTGTACGGGCAATAAGGGAAGAACAAGCTATGCCACCTCTAGTCGGGGTATTAAGGGCGTTACCTGTCAGGGCAACTGCACCCTGAACTAGCCTGGCTATCTGGGCAGGGTTGCCATATATGACAATAAGGTGTGGCTCGAACTTGGCCGTATGTAAAGGAGCAGCTAACAGATAACTATATTTACCATACTCCAGCCAACTCAAGCCTTGAGCACCTCTGGCAAATTCTTCTCTTGACCCGACTCCTGCGGCTTCAGCGCTACTCCCATCGAGGTAGCTCCTACCAGGCACGTAACCAAGAACAAAAAGGCCATGAGGGCAGCTTTCATCATCCTGACCTATGGCTATCGTCCAGCCGTAGCGCCTTGCTAAACTGATTCCCTGACACACTGCTATGGCAGTACCCAGGTCCTGTTTGGGGCTTCTTGCTTTTGCTGGGAGTTCCTCACCCGATTGACACATCCTGACAGCTACGGGAAAAGTCTGGGGCCTGATATAAAAATTAAGTGTTTTATTAACTTCTGTTAGGTCCAATTGGCTAATCCTCCTTTTCAGCCGTAAGACACTAAGTCCTTCGATTCATAAATTCGGTAACGAATTTACTCACTCAGGACTTAGTGCTGAGTGAGCACCTGCTGCAAATATTCTGACAAAAATACGTTAGCATATTTGCGAATGGAAGCACTAAGTATACTCCACATTAATAGGGAAAAGGTTAGCTTTAAGGAATCAATAATATTTGAAGAAATTCTGAGCATAATGACTTTAGAAGATAAGTGTGGAGCTTGTCAAGTATTCCTTTTTCTTACCGATTTTTATGGGGTGATTGAGATCCACATGGCTTTTTCGGCCGATGTCAGGATTTAGTAGGGAAAATTCAATATATTGTGGAAGAAAATGGTAAGCAAAAATGTCAGGTTACGTGCCATAGTCTGCAATCACGATCATCAAGATTTCATTGCACAATAAGTTTGGTAATCGTAACCATAGCAAATTTGGGAAATAGGGTCAAATCACGTGAAAAATGCCCAGGTACTTCAATACCATCTTTTTATTCGCTGTGAAAGATTAGAATCATGCCTTTACATAAAAGCCCCT
>JAPVWE010000006.1 GCA_028572035.1 Desulfobacteraceae bacterium
ATGACTTTCCTCCTTTTGCCAGAGCCGATGATCTCCAGACAGGCATGCTGTTTGATGGGGAGCTCTTCAAGGAATGCCTTTCGGGATAGCTCAGCAGTGGTTCCATATCCAAATTCCTTGTCATTGAGGGATTCCTCTTTATCGGCCTTTTCTCTGCGTATGGTTTTCTCAGTTTCCTTGGTCATGGTTTAGCCTTGAATGGAGGTGAGATAGTTATATTCTCTTTAGAATATTTTTTCAAGCTGGTTGTAGTGAATTTGATAGAACTTAGTTCGCTTCGCTCACAATTGGAATGTTGGAATAGTGGAATGATGGAATAATGGGTTCTGGGAAAATGGAAAAATGGGTGAACTTGTCTTGGACAAGGTGAGGGAGTTGTAGAAATTTCGAGACGTCCAATTAGAGGCTATTGTTCAAAATGTTGTGAGGAAAACGAATACCAGTGCTGATGAGTTTGAGGAATTGGACCTTTCCAGGTTTTCGACAATAGATCAACAGCTTGAACTCTTAAAACAGCAGGACAGGGTAGATACAATGTATATTATGTAGACAAAAAGCTACCAGACTGATGAGGAAAAGGACTGGCATGCTCTGGTAAAAGGGCACGGCCTACTGTATTTCACTCTACAATCAGACCTAAGGTTTTTCCATCCTTTAGATTAACAAGTCCTTCTTCACAGATTCTCAAAAAGGGTATGGCTGCACCAGTCAGGGTTATAAGGGTCAGCAAAGGGTCGTCAAAAGGGAAACCGAGATCCTTTATAACTCTTTTTATCTTTTCCATCCTTTTTGAAAGCATCTCCATAGGCATATCAGATATGATGCCAAATACAGGCAAGGGAATTTCTGCCAGGATCTTCCCCCTGGCATAGGCAACAGCCCCTCCCTGTAGAGCGTAAATCCTGTTAACAGCACCTGCCATATCCTTATCATTTTCACCTACAACAATGATATCCGATGTATCCCAGGATGCACTGCATGCAATAGCCCCGGTGCTTAAGCGGAATCCTCTGATAAGCCCGACAAAGATCTTTCCTGGGGAATACCCTCTGTCAACGGCCGCTACCTTTATTATATCCATGCTTACATCTGATCTGATCTCACCATCAAAAACCGGGACAGAAATTATGAGCTCTTTGGTCACCAGATCCGTAACCTGGTCTATTACCCTGACATTCACATGGGAGGAGGTTTTCTTGACCGGTATAGAAAAATCAGACGGTTCAAGCTCTCTCAAAAGGTGAATGCTATTGAGGCTTTCCCTGGAAAAGACATGTTTTCTTGGAGATACCAGAAGATTTCCTTCCCTGGCAATGATTTTGCCCTTGCTTATTACGTATTCCGCCTTGATGACACCGGGATCGGGGATAATGAGCATATCCGCATATTTCCCAGGGGCAATCCCACCAATTATACCATCCAGGAAGAAATACTCTGCCACATTTATAGTGGCCATCTGAATAGCATTAACTGGATCAAAACCACAATCGATGGCCTTCTGGACAACGAATTCCATATATCCCTTCTCAACCAAATCCCCGGGTTCTATGCCGTCAGTAACCAAGATGAGCCTCCTCAAGTCAACCCCGGCATCCTTTATCTTAGATATAGGAGCAAGATCCCTCCTTATACTTCCCTCCCTTACCATGACATGGATTCCCAGCCTTAACCGCTCTAAAACCTCTTCGGCGTTTATCGGCTCATGGCAGGAGGATATCCCAGGGGCTATATACGCCATAAGTTTTTTGCCTTTTGCCCCCGCAGAATGCCCCTCCAATCTTTTCCCGAAGCGAAGGGTCTCCTCAAAAATTGGAAGAAACTCGTCTGGTTCCTGGATAACCACCTGCCAGTAGGACTCACCCAGCCCTAAAATATCATCTCTCACAAGAAGTTTTCTTAGTGTCTCCTTTGAGATACCCCGTGCCTTTTTACTTATGGAAACCATAGCGGGTGCGTTAGCAAAGATCTTGACAGGCTGATCACTGAGAGAGGCAAGAAAATCAACCACTCCTTCATAACCCGTTACCGGAAAGGCCTCCATGGTCTCAGTAATAATAGTTGTTGTGCCACCGACCATGGCATAGCGCAGAAACTCGCTTGCAGTAAATAGCCAGACAAGATGGGTATGGCCGTCAATAAGGCCTGGAATAATGGTTTTGCCTTTGGCATCAATTATATTGGTTTGCGGGCCAATTGTATCTCCCGGGTCATCACCCACATAGGCAATCCACTCTCCTTTAACAGCCACCGAATGATTCTCTAACAATTCCCCGGTATATACATTGAGGACAGTTCCATTGATAACAGCCAGATCGGCTTTTTCCCTGCCCAGGGTAACATTAATCAGTTCCTCTGCCCTATCAGTTCCCTCTATAGAGAGTAATCCATGTTTTGTCATGCCGATAATCTCCTTGATCTTGAGACCCTAACCGCTTGTACCTTTCTATCTAAGATTGTTAAAGACAGGCTGTCATATTACTTCCGGCAGAATCAGGTCGTCAAGAACAAACAAGAATTTACTAATACAAACGCACTATATAAAATGTCATTGCGAGTGAAACGAAGCAATCTCATACGCACAGAGATTGCCACGCCCTTCGGGCTCGCAATGACGATGTAACAAATCCTATTGCGTTTGTATTAACTGGAAATGATTCTCAGATCCCATCTTTTTGGGATTACCCCGCGCAACACAATAACTTGACACACAACCCTATTTCTCCCTATACTCCCTCTCCAAAAAGGGGCTTCGCCTCAATTGGAACATTGGAAGCACCAAGAAGGAGAGCAGAACATGATTTTAGATCATTTGGACAATGCGGAGCGCTACGCCGCCCTGCACCCTGGGTTTTCCGCTGCATTCGAGTTCTTGAAGCGAAAGGATCTGGCCGACCTGTCCGCCGGACGGCACCCACTCGACGGTGAGCGTCTATACGTGCTTGTGGTACAACAGGATGGCCGGGGCAGGGACAAAGCCAAGCTCGAAACCCACAGGCGATACATTGACATCCAGTTTACTGTCACAGGCGCAGATGATATCGGCTGGAAACCTGCTGGCCATTGCTCCGGGTACGACCAGGACTATAATGATGAGAAGGACGTGGCATTCTTCAGCGACAAACCTGACGTGTGGGTGACCATCCGGCCGGGTACGTTCGGCATCTTTTTCCCTGAGGATGCTCACGCCCCCCTTGGCGGCACGGGCCCCATACATAAGGTCGTCGTGAAGGTCGCCGTCGGCTGGGATTGAATGAAGTGATCGTGTCTTCTTAGTGACATCCTTCCTCGCCGGTTTGGGCCGGCAAGGCAAAGCTTCGCCAGAGAAAAGGCGTGTATTTTCTTTTCGAAATGCACGCCTTTAAAATAATTTATGCAATTCCCAAGTGAAATTTAAGGGAACGCAGGGTATTTCTCATCAGCATGGTAATTGTCATGGGCCCAACACCCCCAGGCACAGGAGTAATATAGCCGGCAATCTCTTTTGCCTCGTCAAAGTCAACATCACCTTTCAGGATTGCAATCTTCTTGCCGGTCTTCTCACTGATCTTCTCACCAACCCTGTTTACACCAACGTCAATGACGCATGCACCCGGCTTTATCCATTCGGGTTTGACCAGTCCAGGGACACCGGCGGCAACTACCAGGATATCGGCCCTCTTGCAATGAAAGGCTAAATCCTTTGTCCTTGTATGTGCTACTGTTACTGTAGCATTAGCACCCTTGGCCTTTTGCAACAATATGTTGGCAATGGGTTTTCCTACAATGTTAGATCTGCCCACAACCACAACCTCAGCACCCTCTATTTCCATACCAGATCTGACAATCAGCTCCTGGATTCCAGCAGGGGTGCAGGGGAGAAATTTTACCTCACCCCCACCTATCATCAACCTACCAACATTAACCGGATGGAATCCGTCCACATCCTTGTCCGGGTCAATGGCATTGAGGATCTTCTTTTCATCAATATGTTTGGGCAGTGGGAGTTGAACAAGGATGCCATGAATGGAGTCATCCTTATTGTATTTATCAATGAGAGAAAGCAACTCCTCTTCCTTAATCTCCACAGACTGATTGTCTTGGATCTCTTTGTATCCAAGATTTTGGGCAGTTCTGATCTTGGATGTAACATAGGAAATCGAGGCAGGATCTTCCCCAACAAGGATGGTCACAAGGCCAGGGACAACGCCATGCTCTTCCTTAATCTTGTCAACCTCCACCTTGAGCTCTTTTAGGATCTCATCTCTGATTTCTGTTCCCTTTATCAGTTTAGCTGTCATCGTTAATCTCCTTTCTTCTTAAAATAAACTCTTCAAAAACCTTCTCTTGTCTCTTGGGTACTAAATTAACTTGATTGTATAGGAATTTCCTCTTTTGGACGCAGATGAACGCAGATTGTAAAGATTTTAAACACAAAGAGCTAATAGAATAATTACCTGCCCGCCATGCGAGCCCGCAAGGCGAAGCAGGCGGGTCTGCGTCCTATTTAACTTGATTTGCTCGATACCATAAATATATTCAAATATCAAATCATAAATTGAAAAACCATCTTTTGCCCTTAGCCCGGCATTACCTCCTTGACCCAATTCACCATTTACGATAACTTCCACCTTATGGAAAAAGATATTCATGCATCAGGAATTATTACAGTAACTACTGACTTTGGTGGAACCGACCCGTATGTAGCCATGATGAAAGGGGTTATCCTTTCCATCAATCCGGATGCAAGGATCGTAGATATAACCCATCAGGTGCCAGCAGGTTCAATTCAAGAGGGGGCCTCGATAATAAAGGAGGCCTATGCATACTTCCCTTCAGGCACAGTCCATGTTGGTGTGATTGACCCTGGGGTCGGCGGCAAAAGAAGGCCCATAGCAGTGCTGGCCGACAGTCATTTCTTTGTAGGCCCTGACAACGGTCTGTTCTGGTCCATAATGGAGACACAAGGGCACATAGATGTTGTTCATTTAACGGAGAAGAGATACTGGATGGATAAAGTCAGCCCTACCTTTCATGGGAGAGACATCTTTGCACCTGTTGCTGCCCATCTATCCCTTGGAGTCAACCCCTTTCTCCTGGGTGAAAAAATTGACAGCCCAAGCACTATAGCATTCCCTCTTCCCTGCAAGAAAGACAGAGACCTTGTTGGAGAGATCATAAGGGTGGATCACTTTGGAAATATCATTACCAATATCACCATGGAGCGCCTCAGCCCGTTTCTTAAATCCAAGGGCCTAACTATAAAGATTGGAAGTCTGGTCTTAGAGAAGATCAGCACCACCTATACTGACGTGCCAGAGGGTCAGCCTCTGGCCCTGATAGGTAGCTCGGATTACTTGGAGATAGCCGTCAATATGGGTAGGGCAACAGATTATCTCGGTCGGGAATATGGAATAGGGACAAAGGTAATTGTTGAATGTCATTAGTCAATAGTCATTTGTCACTTGTAACTGTCAATAGCAGTTCACAAAATTAAAGAAGATGGATGATAAGAGAAATGTAGGGGTTCGATTTATCGAACCCGCTTCCCGGGCTTGATGAATCAAGCCCCTACAGAGGTAAACTTAATATCGGGCGAGGGGGTGGCAGTTGAGTTTTGTAAAAGGCTGTAAATGTCAATAATAGTTAGAAATTCCACATTTAACTAATGACCAGTGACGTTAACTATATTATGCCTTCCTGACCCTCTCCTTTATCCTCTGGATATGCCCCCTGCCTAACCCCTTGACCTCGCAGCCTAATTCAAAAAATCTTTCTATCTTTCTATCATCGAGAATACCAAAACAATCTACCACTGCCAAAGGTCCACCTGCCATCCTGACAATATCATCTGGCTTGAGTTCTAGATAGTCTTTGTGCCTGACAGCCAGAACCACTGCATCAGAGTCTTTAAGGGCCTCAGCCATCGTTGGGCACATCCTTAATTCCTTAAGATGGTCCTGATTTCTGAAGAATCGGGAGCGGCTCTCCCCTATCGCTGGATAGCTATCCTGGTTCTCAAACTCCCACCAGTGACTGACATACGGATCATGTACCTTAATCTCTGCCCCCATCTCCGTTAGTTTCCTGACGATCAACTCCGAACCACTGTACCTGGTATCCCCTAGATCCTCCCTGTAGGATGCCCCAAGGATCGAAATCTGGGAGGCGGCCACAATTGCTCCCATGTTGCGTAAGGCATCCCTGACCAGCTGGGCAGCATGGAGGGCCCTGGTATCATTGATATTTATGGCCTCAGGGGTAATCTTGAATATATCGCTCTCGAAACCGAGCAGGTGCTTGTACGCCCACAGGCCTAAGCCACCATCTTTTGGCAGACAGTAGCCGCCAATTCCCGGCCCGGGGAATATCATGTTGCTGTGAGTGGGTCTGATCTTGATGGCATCGATGACCTTGATGAGGTCAACCCCGTTGGTTTCGGCAAAAAGGCTCCACTCATCTAAAAAGGCAAGAATTGTGGCCCTGTAGCTATTTTCCACAATCTTGCATGTCTCACTCTCAATAGGTCTTTCAAGAACGGTTAATGGATAATTCTCAACATCTATGATTTCGGTCAAAAACTTGATCACCCTTTTCTCACTCTCCTTATTTATGCCACTACAGACCCGCCAGAAATGGCGAATGGATCTTACATAATCTCGCCCTGGCATTACCCTCTCAAAAGAGTGGGCTAAAAGAGGTTCAGTTTCAATTCCTCTTTTCTTAAAGGCCTTCTTGATGATGGGATAGGCAATATTCTCGGTTGTTCCTGGGGGCACCGTTGTTTCAATCAGCACAAGACAGTTGGGTTCAATGAGTCTACCGATTATCTTGAAGCTTTCCTCAATGGCGCCCATTTCAACATGGCCTGTTTGAAGATCTCTAAGATCCTGTTTTACAAAGTCGCACTGGACATCAAGGATAAGGACATCTGCAAGTTTTAAGGCATCATAGGTGTAGGTAGCTGTTAAGGTCTTCTTCTTTCTGACACCGCTATCAATCAATTGTTTAACAGCAGGGTCTTCTGCACTTACAGGTGAAATACCCTTATTAAACAAGGGGATCTTCCAGAAGCTCCGAATACTTGGCCTCTGCATGCCGATAACGAATTTATTGGGCTCTCCGGTCTCTTTATCCACACTATCTGCCGCAACCGCTGCCATAACCGCTCCAACAAAACCAAGACCCATAACAACGACTATCTCCCTTCCCTTTTCCCTCTCTCTTTTTGAAATGATAGATAGCCTCTCATATTCTCTCTTGTAGTCATCTTGTTGGGGGAGGGCAAATTGTTCTCCATCCGGACTGATTGAATACTCCACAATACCTCCTTTATGTAAGTGCCTAAAGTTCAAATGCTGCCTGGCGGCAACGTACGGCTTCCTCAGTCATGACGTAAACGGCTCCATGGCCAACCCTTTACTGATACACAACTTTAGCTCACTTTAGTCACTTTAGTCACTTTAAACTTACATTGCCTAATTTCTCTATCAACTCTTTAGTTACCTCTTCGACGCTCCTTCCTCCATCCAGTTCCGCAATAGCTGGGATACCTCTCTTATCTGATAAGTCCTTGAAGTATTGTATTGCGGCACAGGTGCCATTCTTTGAATCGTAATAGATTCCATGTCTCTGATCAATGGCTGCCTCGTCCTGATCATCCTCCCTTTTCTTCAACACCCCACCGCATATCCTGCATCTATCGCGATCCGGTTTGATGGCCTCTATATTGATATTGTTCGGATGGTTGTTATCATTTAAACAGAGTCTGCGGCCCATTATCCTCTTTTTAGCTGTCTCACGCTCCAGGATTATTTCAATACAAACATCTACATCAATACCTTCCCGGGTCAGAACCTCATTCAACCTAACAGCCTGCCTTAAGTTTCGTGGAAAACCGTCCAAGAGCCAGCCATTTGTACAGTCTTCCCCTTTAAGCCTGTTAAGAACCATTGGGATGGTGATCTCATCAGAAACCAATTCTCCTCTATCTATATAGGCCTTGGCCTTTTCCCCTAATTCCGTCCCTTTTGATATATTATCCCTAAATATGACACCTGTTTCGATATGGGGTATCTTTAATCTTTCTTTTATGATTGCTCCCTGGGTCCCCTTGCCGCTTCCGTTGGGGCCAAAAAAGAGTATATTCATGATTCACGTTCCTTTCAAAAGGTTAAGCAGAGAATCAGGAAGCCGGACTATCCGGTTCTCCCTATCCAAACAGGCATGGATTGTATAGCCCTGTACAATTACATCCTCTCCTTTATATATAACATAATCAAATCTGCTACTTGCCCTTTTTGCAAAACCAATCATTGTTTCAATTGTCAATAAATCGTCATACAGGGCAGGCTTAAGGTATTTCAGGTATGCCTCTGTTGTGGGCAAGAAAAACCCACTATCCTCAACTTCCCTGTATGTTACGCCCAGCTCCCTTAAGAACTCCGTCCTGCCTATCTCAAAAAGTCTGAGATAGTTTGCATAATAGACTATAGCCATTGAGTCACAATCACCATAGATAACCCTGTAATGGGTGACATTTTTTCTCTTTTTCATAACTGCTCACTCAAGAACGCCTCTATCAACTCATGTCCCACACCAAACATTAGCCCACTCTCCCTTGCAGCAGCCTCTGAGAAATGAGACCTTTTGGGATTAGATTCAAGCTCCCTTTTGCTGGCCCAGGCAAAAGGGGTAGGCTCATCGGTGTGGGTTCTTTTCGCTATGGGCGTGAGGTGGTCACTTACGACCATAATTCGATAGTCCTCGAAATCCTTTAACCTTTCAAGAATAATACCAACCACCTTCTCATCAAAATTCTCGATAGCCTCTATCTTTTCCCTGTAGTTAGCGTTGTGCCCAGCCTCGTCCGGGGCCTCCACATGGAGAAAGATAAAATCAAGGCTCGCAAGTCCCTTCAATGCCGCTTCAGCCTTGCCCTGGTAGTTAGTATTCAAATAACCTGTTGCCCCTTGTACATGGATAGGAGTAAACCCGATACAGACCCCTATGCCCTTTACAAGATCTACAGCCGAAATAACACCACCCTCCAGACCGTATTTATCGCTAAATAGCGGCAGTCTTGGTGTCTTTCCCTGCCCCCATAACCAGATGGAGTTGGCCTCATAAACACCTGTCCGCCTTCGCTCCACATTGATGGGGTGGTCCTTCAGTATCCCCCATGAACGCTGTATCAGTTCGGGTACAGGGTTACCTGAAGAGTGGTTTAGGTAAGAGGCCATGTTCTGATCAAGGACATCATGGGGTGGGATGGCGACCGCATCTTCAGGGCCATTTTCCCACAGGAGGAGGTGCCGGTAAGCCACACCCGGGAAGGTCTCGATCCCGGGAAGGTCGATTTCCTCCTTCAAATCCTCGACAATCTGCACCGACTCTTCTGTGGAAATATCGCCAGCACTGTGGCTGATCATGATAATCTCCCTGTCTGATCTCACATCCAGGGTTACCAGATTCATTCTGAAGGCCACCTGTTTGGACCCAAGAGTGACACCCATGCTGGCTGCCTCCAGGGGAGCGCGACCGGTATAGTATTTCCGGGGATCATATCCCAAGACAGAGAGGTTTGCCACATCACTGCCGGGGTCCATCCCCTCAGGAATGGTTTTCACGAGCCCTACTCTACACGCGGCGATCCGGTCCATATGTGGGGTCTCGGCTTTCTCAAGTGGGGTTTTGCCCCCCAATTCCCTCAGGGGATAATCGGCCATCCCGTCTCCAACCAGAAGGACATATTTTATTTTTCTATGATCTCTCGCCATGGGGATATATCCCTTGTCATTTGTCATTAGCCATTTGTCATTTGTCGGTTGCAACTCGTAACCCGCAACTCGATTTCTTCAAACGCCAATCGGCAATCGAAATTCGAAAATTCCTTCATATACCTGTCTTTTTTTCCACCCTATAAAGAACTGTCTTTTCAGTTACCACATCCAACTTATCTAGGAGCTCCAGGGATTTCCTGACATCATTTTCCTTTGCTTCATGGGTCAGTATTACGACAGGGACAGAGCCATGGCCCGCTCTGCCTTTCTGAATAACAGAGGCAATACTTATATTGTTAGCACCCAGAATCCCGGATATCTTAGAAAGCACCCCAGGCCTATCCAATGCAGAAAATCTAAAATAATATTCAGTAATTAACTGATCCATGGGTTTAAGGGATAGTTCCTTGGCAGGGAGGCGCACAAAGGAGAGAGGTGAAACCCTTCTTGTAATACCCTTGATTTGATTTCTGGCTATATCCATCAAATCAGAGACAACAGCACTCCCCGTAGGCCTCTTACCAGCACCAAGGCCATAAAATAGGGTAGGCCCTACAAAGTCACCCTCAACATAAATAGCATTATATGCCTCATTGACATTTGCCAGGATATGATCCAGGGGAACAAAGGCAGGGTGCACCCTGGCCTCGATATGGCCATCCACCTCTCTTGCAATGGCCAACAATTTTATGCAATAGCCAAACTCACCGGCAAACCTGATATCCTCAGGACAAACCATATCAATCCCTTCCTTGAAAATATCCTCATATCTACAAGGGAGTCCAAAGGCCAGAGAGACAATAATGGTAAGTTTATGGGCAGCATCACTTCCATCAATATCCAGGGTAGGATCTACCTCTGCATAGCCGGATCTCTTTGCTATTGAGAGTGCCTCATCAAAGGAAAGTCCTTCGTCTGTCATCCTGGTGAGGATATAATTCGATGTTCCATTCAAAATAGCCAAGATCCCCTTGATCTGGTTTGCGCTCAGGCCTTCTCTCAAGGCCCTAATAATAGGAATACCTCCAGCCACACTTGCCTCAAAGGCAATATCAACGTTGTGCTGTTCGGCTGTCTCAAACAGGTGTTTGCCATGTTTGGCAATCAGGGCCTTATTGGCCGTAACCACATGCTTTCCTCTTTCCATGGCCATTAGGACATATTCCATAGCCTGATCGCACCCACCTACCAGTTCAACAACGACATCTATATCCGGATCATTGACTATCTCCATCGCATCAGTGGTAAGAACTGTGGGGTCAATCTTCACTCCTCTATCTGAGCCAATATCCAAATCTGCAATCTTCTTTAGTACGATCTCTGCACCAAGGCGATCCTCTATCAGTTGCCGGTTATTGATCAGGATCTCCACCATGCCTGTCCCCACTGTTCCGAACCCTATCAAGCCAATGTTTACCTGAGGCATCTATTTACTCCTTTATAGTACGTTTCTGATCCCTCTGATAGCCTGGTTAATCCTGTGCTTGTTCTCAACCAGGGCAAACCTGATATATCCCTCACCATATTGCCCGAAGCCTATGCCTGGAGAAACTGCCACTTTAGCCTCTTTTATGAGCAACTCTGAAAATTCGAGAGAATCCATCTTTACGTATCTGTCTGGTATTTTCGCCCATACAAACATGGTACCTTTAGGTTTCTCTATCTTCCACCCAATCCTTTCCAGACCATTGATCAGGGTATCCCGCCTCTCCCTGTAGACCTCTACTATCTCCTTCACACAGTCATAGGGTCCTTGTAAAGCAATAATAGAGGCAATCTGTATTGGCTGGAAAACACCATAGTCGAGGTAGCTCTTTATTCGCCTCAAGGCTCCCACTATTTCCCTGTTGCCAACGCAAAAACCTACCCGCCAGCCAGCCATGGAATAGCTTTTGGAAAGAGAAAAAAACTCTACGCCTATCTCCTTGGCCCCTGGCACCTGAAGAAAACTGGGAGGCTTATAACCATCAAAAGTCAGATCCGCATAGGCGAAGTCGTGAATGACCATTATGTCGTGATCAGTGCAGAAATCTACTATCTTTTTGAAGAAGTCTATTTCCGCCACATTGGTAGTGGGGTTATGGGGATAGGAGATTATCAACGTCTTTGGTCTTGGCCATGTCTGTTTGGTCGCTGTTAAGAGATCCTCAAGAAAATCTCTATCAGGTCCAATAGGAATTCCTCTGAGGTCGCCTCCAGCAATAATTGCTGAATATGGATGAATGGGATACGTGGGGTTAGGGGCAAACACCACATCACCAGGGGATATGGTAGCTAAGACCAAATGGGATATCCCCTCCTTTACCCCGATGGTGACAATAGCCTCCTCTTCGGGATCTATTTCAACCCCAAAATGGAGCTTATACCAATCAGAGATGGCATACCGAAGCTTGGTAATCCCCCTTGAGGCAGAATATCTATGGTTTTTGCCTTTCTGGATTGCCTCCACCATCTTCTCTACAATATGCTTTGGTGTGGGCAGATCTGGATTACCCATCCCCAAATCAATGATATCTTCCCCCTTTCGTCTTGCATCCATCTTCAACTGGTCCACGGTGGCGAAGACATAAGGAGGTAAGCGATCAATTCTTGGAAATCTATGCATATCTTCTACTCCCTCTAAAATCTTTATTTCATACTACACAAGACAAGAAATAGTCAAAATTTTCTTTTCTGTCCCCTCCTTTCCTCAGCCAGCACTTCGTCTCAAATGGTGAAGCTCAGATAATTTTGCCCAGATTTTATGAGGGAAAATGAAAGATAATAGTTGAATTTCATCAAGAGATAGGGTAGCAGGGAGGTAATCAAGTCTGAATGGAGACCTGATTAACTGCCTTTATGGAAAATTAACGGAGGGCTAAGAAACAATGGCAGAATCGAAAATGAAGAATAGATACGCAGAGGCAGGGGTAGACATAGAGGCTGGTAAAAGATTTGTGAAGACTATAAAACCGATAATAAGCAAGACATTTAAATCACATGTTATGAGCGATATAGGTGGTTTTGCCGGTCTTTATTCCCTTGATTTGGGAAATATTAACAAACCTGTTCTTGTTTCCTCTACTGATGGGGTAGGCACAAAGTTGAAGATAGCCTTTATGCTTGATAAGCATGATACTATTGGAATAGACCTGGTAGCCATGTGCGTTAATGATATCCTCGCACAGGGTGCAATCCCCCTCTTTTTTCTTGATTACCTTTCAATGGGTAAACTCAATCATGACATAGCCATAGAGATAGTAAAGGGTATCTCAAGAGGTTGCAAGGAGGCCAAGTGTGCCCTGATCGGTGGGGAGACGGCTCAAATGCCTGGATTTTATGCCCAAAACGAATATGATCTTGCGGGGTTCATCACGGGAATAGTAGATGCTGATCAGATCATTGACGGCAGTGAGATAGCTATTGGACACCGGTTGATCGGAATAAGCTCCAGTGGGCTTCATAGCAATGGCTATTCTCTGGTCAGAAGGATATTCTTCGACGGGCTCAAGATGTCTGTTAATGATTATGTTGATGAATTTGGCCGAACAGTCGGGGAAGAATTGCTCGAGCCAACAAAGATCTATGTCAAAATCGTAAGCTACCTGATAAAGAACTTTCAAATATTCGGCATCTCCCACATAACCGGTGGTGGAATAACAGAGAACCTCCCCAGAATCCTACCCACCAATTGCCGGGCGGTAATTAGCAGATCTTCGTGGACACAACAACCTATCTTTCACTTTGTCAAGAAGGCTGGAAATATCACTGAAGAAGAGATGATGAGGACCTTCAACAATGGTATGGGTCTGATAATTATCGTCGCTGAAAAGGATGTCCAGGATGTTGTGCAACAGATTCAGGCAATGGGTGAAACCACATACCAGATAGGATGGATAGAGGAAAGGGGTCAGAACTCTGCACTGAAATTTATCGATTGAGGTTATAATCTTTGTCTGTCTTGATAAGCAGTTGCCTCCTTGGCATCGGGTGCAGATACGACGGGAGTCACAGCCGGGTTGAAGAGATTATTAAAAAGGCACAAGAGATGCATCTTATACCTATCTGCCCTGAACAGTTAGGCGGCTTACCCACTCCCCGGGCACCATCAAGCATTGTCAAGGGTGATGGAAAGGCAGTCGTTGCGGGACACGCAAAGGTAATAAACTCTTTGGGAGAGGATGTAACAGGGGCCTTTATGAAGGGGGCTCGGGAGACCCTTAAACTGGCGAAAATAGCAGGCGCAGAGAAAGCTATTCTGAAAAGTAACAGTCCCTCCTGCGGCCTTAATACCCCTTATTGTGAGACAGATACTGGATATGGTCTTGGCGTAACAGCAGCCCTCCTTCTCAGTGCTGGCATCGAGGTAATTGAAATAGATCCAGAGGGAAAAGTCAGGATTTGATCAAAATTCTTAAGGCGCAGCTTGACCTAAGATTCTCCCAATGGATAGCATATCTTATCGGGTTCTCACTTTTTCTCAATGCAGGAGATGCATGCTCTGCCAGCGTGGAGACTGATTGGGAAAAAAAGTCAGGACCTATCTCTATTGTAAATCAATCCCCCATTCAGCTCCTTTTTCTCCAGGCAATCCCTGATAGTGCCGAAACCCTGCCGAAAGGTCAAAGCTCTTTAAGGCTTAATACCACCATTACCAATACTCTCCTTTCCCAAACATCAGAAAACTACACGGGTGTGGTAGATATGGAAATGATCAGGACATCCCTGGAATTACAGTACGGGGTCTTGCCAGGGGTTGAAGCAGGTATCTCACTTCCCTTTGTTTACAGTTACTCTGGCTTCATGGATGAAATTATTCTGGATTTTGAAGAATCTTTCTTTGACAGTACAAGGACGGTGAGGGTGCACCAGGAAGCATACAAATATGAATACTATATCAAAAAGGATAACAAGCCTCTCATCTCAGGCAAGAAGAGATGTTCAGGTATAGGTGACCTGGTCTTGAGGGTAAAGGGAGAGATATGGGATGAGGGAAGAACACTACCCGGTCTCAGCGCACGGGTAGCCTTTAAGGTGCCGACCGGAGAGAAAGATAGAGCATTGGGAAGTGGAGAGCCTGATTATGGTTTTGGCCTCTTGCTACAAAAAGATATCAAAGCGTTAACTGTCTATTTAAACGCCGATGTTATCTTTCCCGGGGATGCCTTTGACCAAGAAGACGTATCACTGAGGGAGTTCTATGAGGTTATGCTTGGGCTAGAATACAAGGTGAGTTCACGGATGTCTTTTTTGGCGCAGGTAAACTATGTAACCAGGCCATTTAAGGACACAGGTCTTCAGATGCTGGACAGAAGGATATATGATCTTTTGTTGGGCATACATTATCTCACAGAAGGCGGCATATTTGTTCAAGGAGGGGCAATAGAAGATATCAATAAATCCTGGGAGGCCGGGGCTGATATTACCTTTTTTCTGAACGTGGGGAAAAACTTCT
>JAPVWE010000007.1 GCA_028572035.1 Desulfobacteraceae bacterium
CCTCTACCCTCATACCTCTAACATTGCTAATTCAAGTTCATCAGAAAATGACCCTCTCTTCTGCCTTAAGCAACTGAGACAATAAAGGCAAAAAGACGCACCAATGCAACACTGGAATAAGGGTTTTGAAAAAATGATAAATAAGTTAAAGAACCTTCAGCAAACAAGTGTTTGGAACTGTTTCCGCCATGCGGACTTGAATCTAAAATGAATAAAGATCAGGTAACATGTTTTCAATCTTGGTTTGATGATTACGTGTCTACCTTTTACTCTCAAGGACAGGACCAATAAGGCTCAAGAAAGGCGTCTCAATTTTATGACCACTATTTATACTCTCAATAATCTCCCTGAAGATATTAAAAACCCTGTAGTTACCATAGGGAACTTTGATGGAGTTCACTGGGCACATCAGGCTATTTTTAGAAAGGTTATGGAGAGGGCCAAGAATCTAAATGGAACATCTATGGTGATCACCTTTGAGCCTCATCCTATGAAGGTAATGTCTCCCAAGAAGGTAAAACCACTCATAACCCTGTTAGAGCAAAAAAAAGAGCTGGTAATTAACCAAGGGATCGATATTCTTCTCCTAATAAGGTTTACTTTAAAATTTGCTGCTATTTCCGCCAGAGATTTTGTCCAAAATATCTTAGTGGATCATTTAGGTATTAAAGAGATAGTAGTCGGCTACGATTATGTGTTTGGCCATAAGAGAGAAGGCAATATCAACCTTTTAAAGGAAATGGGCAGACAATTCAATTTTAGGGTCCATCAAGTGGGGCCTGTTTACGTGGAAAAGCTATTGGTGTCTAGCACATCAATTCGTAACCTTATTACGGAGGGGAATGTATCTGAGGCAAAACGATTGCTTGGAAGGAATTACCAGATTAGAGGAGAGGTAATTAGAGGTAGCAATAGGGGTGGGCCTTTATTAGGCTTCCCTACAGCTAATCTGAAGTTGGTTGATGAGCTTATACCAAAGGAAGGTGTATATGTTGTTACTGTGGATTTAAAGGGCAAGATCTATCAAGGATTGACTAACATAGGCTACAATCCAACATTTAAGGATAAAACCTTGTCGGTTGAGACCCATATTTTTGATTTACCCGCTAATATATTAAAGCAAAGGATCAAGGTCAATTTCCTTTCCCGCTTGCGGGACGAGATAACCTTTGCCAGCGCTAAAGAGCTTTCTCAACAGATCAGCCGAGATATTAAGCAGGCCAAAGATTTTTTTCAGAAAGAAAAAAACAGACTATGAACCGGAAATTCTGGTTAGGAGTTTTAATCAGTTGTGCTTTTTTATATTTTGCGTTCCGTAATGTTGATGTAGGGCTCATTTTTCTCTCCATTAAATCAACCAGTCTTCCTCTTCTTATTCCGGTTGTCATGTTAACCGTCCTTTTCTATCTAATCAGGGCCCTAAGATGGTTTCACCTCATGGAGCCAATAAAGAAAATAGGTCTATCTAACCTGTTTTCTTCTACAGTTATAGGTTTTGCTGCCAACTGCGTCCTTCCAGCCCGGTTGGGTGAATTCATAAGAGCCGATTACATTGGACGCATGGAAAGAATCAGTAAGAGCTCCTCATTGGCAACCATTGTTATTGAAAGACTCTTCGATGTCTTCACCATTCTTCTGATATTTCTGTTCGTTATCCTGTCTACCAATTTTCCTTCCGAATGGGAATCAATAGGGAAGGCCCTAAAAACAGGAGGGCTCCTTTTGTTTATTATCTTTATAATGTCAATCCTCCTTCTCATAGGCCTCAAGGAAAAGACACAAACCTTTCTCAATATAGCTGACAAGGTATGCTTCTTTTTACCGAGGAAAATAAAACAAAAAATTGTTGATATCCTCAAAGACTTCAGCAAAGGGCTTGTGCTTGTTAAAGGCCCATTCCAGCTTTTAGCGGTAATATTCTACTCACTCATTCTCTGGTCTCTTACCGTATTTCAGATATATGTCGTCGGTCTTTCCATGGGGCTGTCCTTACCTTTCTGGGCCCCCTTTCTTATCACGGTACTACTGTGCTTTAGCGTCGCAATACCCTCGGCCCCTGGCTATATCGGAACATTTCACCTGGCGTGTCAATATGGACTAATCTTCTATGGTTTCAGCAAGGAAAAGGCCCTATCAATGGCAATCGTCCTTCATGCTGCGGGATTCATTCCTACTGTTATTCTTGGATTAACAGTCTTCTTGCTTCACCATATCTCATTGCGTAACCTTACCAATGTAAGAATACCCCTTAGAAAAGAAAATGAGCTGGAGATGTAAATTTGTATCTTGATTGTATGGGAAATCCCATTTTTTTGATAATATAACTATGTCAGATTGTTTGCTATTTAAAGACGACCCAAAAGAATCACCCTAACGTAGGGTCCGCCGGAGGCGGATGGGTTGCCGAGAAATATCTATTACGAAGGAATACCCTTCTAACTTGACTAATAATATTGTCTATGTGGTATCAAAATGCACCAGTCAAGATAAGGGACAAAATAGAGGACGTGATACAGTGACAATCCGGATTGAACTTATTCCAACAGTATCTCACTGTATTGAGACTGTAGCCAAAAGGGAATACTGGAGAAGTGTAGATGAATATCTTAAAAAAAGAAAGGAGGATAAGGAACTTGAGGAAAAAATAGAGCTTCTCAGATCCTTTCTCGAGACAGAAGACTTTGGTATTCTCAGAAGACAATCGGAAAAGCACCTTATGAATGGAGAACAGGTAAAGTTCACCCTCTCCATTAGAAATGGGAAACAGGCGCATGAAATGACAGTGGAAAAAACATACAAGGGAAAAAATGAATGCAATATAAAACAATCTTGTAATTAATCGAGTCAAGTGATATAGACAAAAAGAATTTTTCTGGGGGATACAATGATCAAAGAATCCTGCCAATTAGTGGAGCATGGATATATAAACAGGAGAGACTTCCTAAAGATTTCCGGCATAGCTGGGCTTGGCCTGGCAACGTGCCCTATAGGGGCCCCATTAGCCGAGGCGGTAAAGTTTGACAGAAAATTGTATAAGGTCTCAAGGTCCAGAATAGGCATGGGGGCCATAGTTTCTATGACTGTTTTTGATCCCTCCAGAGACCGTGCAGAGGAGGCCATGTCTATAGCCTTTGAAGAGATAGAAAGACTGGCCAAACTGATGAGCAGGTATGATCCTAGTACACCTGTGGCTCAGCTGAACCGCGACGGATTTCTCAAGGAGGCTCCTCCTGAACTTCTCTTTCTGATTAAGAAATCCATGCACTACCACCAAATTAGTAATGACCTTTTTGATATCACAGTGAAACCACTCTTGGATCTATTCGTCAAATCCTATAGAGATCCAAAAAAGGCTCTGCCAAGTGAGCAAAAGATCACTGAACTCTTGGAGCTTGTTGATGCCGAACTAATTTATCTTAATGGAAAGACCATAGAATTTAAGAAAGATGGTATGGGAATTACTCTGGATGGTATTGCCAAAGGCTTTATTGTGGATAAGGCGGCTGAAAAATTGATGCTGAAAGGTGTAAACCATGGCCTTATAAACGCAGGGGGGGACATCAGGACTATAGGTGACAAAGGGAATAACAAGCCCTGGAAGATAGTCATCGAAGATCCCTTAAAGAACAAGGATTACCCTGACATGGTCGCTATCACAAACAGATCTATTGCCACCTCTGGCAACTACGAGGTATTCTTTGACCAGGAGAAGATCTTTCATCATATTGTCAATCCCAAGACCGGATCATCACCCTTAATTAATGCAAGCGTTTCGGTTCAGGCTCCAACGGCCATGGAGGCTGATGCCCTTTCAACCACACTCTTCATCCTTGACCCAGTTCGGGGGACGAGATTAATAGATTCGCTTCCCTGCTTTCAAAGCCTGATAGTTACACGGAATAGGAAAAAGATCAAATCTAGTAGATGGCAGGGTATCAGAATATAATATCTTCCATTGCCTTTCTCAGCCCTGACAGGGTAATTGGATTTAGAGCCGAAATTGGGATTCCACCAAGCCTCTCGGCAAGATGAGCTGTCTGAGTCTTATTCATCCTGTCGCTTTTGTTTAGAACCAAAATAGTGGGGATCTCAGTCAGATCAAGGCTATTCAAGGTCTTTTTTGCTGATTCTATCTGGTCTTCCAATCTTGAATTGCTGATATCTGCTACATGGAGGAGAAGGTCTGCCTCATGAAGTTCCTCAAGGGTTGCGGCAAAGGCCTCCAGAAGATCCCCTGGTAAATCCCTGATAAATCCCACGGTATCGGTAACAATAACCTCTCCTTCCTTTAGCCTGAGGCGGCGGCTTGTAGGATCCAGTGTGACAAAAAGCCTGTCCCCTACCCTTACGTGACTTCTTGTGAGGGTATTGAGAAGTGTTGATTTTCCCGCATTTGTATACCCAACAATTGAGATTACCGGAAAACCCATACTTCTTCTCCTTTTTCTCCTCTCTTTCCTCTGTTTTTTGATTTCCCTTAACTCTTTGTTTAATAGAATAATTCTATCCCTTACCCTCCTCCTATTAATCTCCAGCTTGGTCTCCCCAGGACCTCGACCACCTATCCCACCGGTGAGTCTTGACATGGCTGTATTCTTGGTAATTAACCTAGGTAGAAGATACCGCAATTGAGCAAGCTCTACCTGTATCTTTCCTTCTCTGGTGATTGCCCCGCTGGCAAATATATCCAATATTAACTGGTTCCTATCAATTATCTTCGTTTCTGTGTAATCTGTCAGAACCCTAACTTGTGCAGGAGTTAGCTCACCATCGAAGATTAAAAGGTTGGCCCCTGCCTGAAGAGAACGTACAACTAACTCACTTAGCTTTCCCTTTCCTAAGAGAAAACGGGAATTCCCTTCTGTTTTCCTCTGGATAATAGAATCCACAACCAAGAGATTACTTGTTATGGCCAGCTCTTTTAATTCTTCAAGCGATTCCTCGGTCTCTTTTTTCGAGGCCCTTATCACACTAACGAGGACAGCCCTTTCCTTTTCTTCCATACCAAGGCTTGTCCCTGTTTTGGCAAGTTCGGTTTCAAGGTCTCTTATAAATTCCGAGAAATTAAGATCCAGCCTGCCAATATCAGGCACATGCTCTACAATCCATGACTGTCCTGAATTATTCCTGGGAACCAGATGAGCATAATATAGATCAGCTGGAATCCCTTTACTGTTAATGTCAAGGCACAACATCAAATCCAGCTTGAGGAGAGCCAGATCCATTAAGTCCTCGTGACTTAATGGCTCTCCATGAAGGTGGGTGTGGATACACCTGAGACCTTTCAGTCTCCCAATCCCGGATCTGAACCGGGCTAGATCAGGGATAAGGATACTGTGGTCGCTGCCCACGACCACATATTCCACATCCCCCCTCCTTCCTATTAGGAGGGCTACCTGTCTCTTGATTTCGGAAGAGATCTCCGCTAATCGGCGTGCTATCTCACGAGAGACTGCCTCGCCCTCGGAGATGCGTTGTCTATAGATTTTTTGGAGTTTACTTAAATGGCTGGCCTTGAGACCACCTGTTTTGCCATATATCTTCTCTATGGCTATGCCTCAAGTTTTAGTAAACCCTGTTAGAAGACTTAATGAGGCTTCAAACCGTCCTCAAACCTATTGGTTCTTGCCCCCGGCCATAAATGGCGAGGCTATCTTTCTAACAGGGTAAACGATGGATAAAAGTGTCCGCCTTTGGTGGCATTAGATTACCCTGCTACGGATTCATCTCTATAGTAGTTTTCAAATTTTGTGTATTTTTCCCTAAATGTCAAATTAACCTTGCCGATGGGGCCGTTCCTGTGTTTGGCAATAATGAGCTCCGCCTTCCCCTTGTTTTCCTCTGTCAGATTATACAGTTCTTCCCTGTAAATAAACACGATAAGGTCTGCATCCTGCTCTAGAGCGCCTGATTCCCTCAAATCGGCCAATAGTGGTCTCTTATTGGGCCTGTCCTCAACCTTTCTGTTCAACTGGGAAACACCCACAACAGGGATGTCCAAATCCTTTGCAAGGGCCTTCAAAGACCTTGATATATCAGAAATCTCCAGCTGTCTTGATTCAACTGACTTCTTGCTCTGCATTAATTGAAGATAGTCAATAATCACTAGGGATATGTCATATTTTTTCTTCAATCTCCTGGCCTTAGCCTTCATCTCCAAGCCAGACAAACCGGATGAATCATCAATATAGATGGGTAATTCTGAGAGTCTATTGGCCGACTCTGTCAAACGAAGGTAGTCATCATCCTGCAGAGCCCCCTTCCTTAATTTCCATGCATCTATCATAGCGTCCAATCCCAATAGCCTGATGCCAAGTTGGAGTCTTGACATCTCAAGGGAGAATACAGCTACACCTGCCTTTTCCTCCAGTGCAGCATTATATGCAATATTTAAGGCCAATGCTGTCTTACCCATGCTTGGACGACCGGCAATAATAATAAAATCAGAAGATTGAAGGCCAGACGTAAGATTGTCAAAATCGGTAAATCCGGTCGAAATGCCTGTAATGTTGCTCCCCGTAGTGGTTTCTATTTTCTTGAAGCTCTCCTTGACCACTTCATTAAGTGGGAAGAATTTTTGACCTATATTCCTCTCGGCTATCTCAAATATGGACTGCTCAGCCAAATCAAGGATCTCTTCCGTATCATTAGCAGACTGGAAACAAACTTCAGAGATATGGGAACACTGGCTTATCAAGCTTCTCCTCGTAGATAAGTCTTTAACAATTTCCGCATGATACATTATTCCAGCAGAAGTCGATGTTGCCTCTGCCAGGGAGGTCAAATAATCTATTCCTCCCACCTTACCCAAGACCCCGTTCTCCTTCAACACCTGGGAAAGCGTTATCAGATCAACCGGATCATCCCTATTGTATAAGGCAAGCATCCCTTCAAATATGAGGGCATGGGCTTCTCTGTAAAAATCCTCACCAGACAGAATATCAATAACCTGATTGAGTGCATCATTATTAATCAATATCCCACCCAATATAGCCTGCTCAGCCTCCAGATTATGCGGGGGGACCTTATAGGTGGAATAAGCTATATCTTCTTTCTTCTTAGGTATAGCCATCTTCTTAGGCTTCTTCCTCCTTGCCCTCAACAACTACTTTTATTTTGGCCATGACCTCTGGGTGGAGTTTAATAGGTACCTCAAACTCCCCAAGAGCTCTGATTGTTTCATCAATAACAATTTTTCTCCTGTCTACCACAATTCCCTCACTTTCGAGTTCTTGAGCAATATCCCGGCTTGTCACAGAACCGTAAAGTCTGCCCTCCTCCCCCACCTTTTGTCTGACAGTTATCGTCACTTGCGAAATCTTTTCCCTGACCCTTTCAGCTGCCTCCTTATCTTTCGTGCGATTAGCCACTATCTTCCCTTTCCTCATGTCCATGGCCTTTACATTGGAATTGCTGGCCTCAATGGCAACACCTTTGGGAAAAAGATAATTCCTGGCATACCCCCTGGCAACATCTACAATATCACCTTCAAAACCAAGAGATTCAAAATCTTGCATCAAGATAATCTTCATACCCATTCTCCCGTTCGGACTTCTTCCCACTCGTAGGGTTGTACGCAATGAAGATTCATTGGCATAAACAATGTGCCCCTGCAAAAACTGGTAGAGGTATTGAAAAAGTCTCTTATTGTTTGGCTCCGAAAGGAAAGTAGAACTATATTGAAAAACAAAACGGGGGCCATAAAACCATAATTGCTAATTTGGCCCCCATAATCAAATCCGTATACCTCAAAGCTACCTTCTAAAATTCTCGATATTCCTTCATTTTCATTTTTGCCGTAGTAAAAGGTAGAAGGGCAATGTTTCTTGCCCTTTTTATAGCTAAAGCCAGTATTCTTTGATGCTTGGCACAGTTGCCAGAAATTCTCCGGGGTACGATCTTTCCTCTTTCAGTTGTAAAAACTGCAAGGGTCTTTGGCTCTTTGTAGTCAATCGCTAGACTTGAATCAGCACAAAAGCGACACATCTTGTGCTTAACAAAGATCCTTTTGCTTCTATGATTAATGGGCATCATTCTTCCCCAATTGATTCACTGTAACTCTCCTCCTTTCTGCCTTCCTTTTCATGCTCCACAGCTTTTAAATCCTCTGGGTCAACCTCTTCATCAATCTTGACGGTCAAATATTTCAGGACCCGATCATCTAACTTAAGATTCCTCTCTAACTCCTTTACTGTCCCAGGAAGAGCACAAAAATCTAACACAACATAGTAGCCTTTATCAAAATGCTTAACCTCGTAAGCCAATTTCCTTTTTCCCCACTCATTAATCTTTACAATATAGCCTTTTAGTTTTTGGGTTAGATCCGAAAACTTGGTAACTACTTCGCTTAAAGAGTCGGCATCAAGATTAGGATTGACTATATAGATCGTCTCGTAACGTTTCATTGAATAAGGTGCCTTTCGTTTCCCCTTCTATATTTTAAAATTCATATTTTTTTCTATCCTTGTCCCCGAAAATTGTCAACCCATTTTTTGAGCGTTATAGAAAATGTTACCTTTTTTCTTTTTTAAGCACCACATACCTTGTGTGCCCTCTATGTCTTATGACCATAAGGATCTGCTTCTTGGAAGCTGACTCTCGCATTATCCTTTTATAATCATCCACGTTTTCAACTGGCTCATTTTCAATCTCCTGAATCAGATCACCTCTTTGCAATCCTGCCTCTGAAGCTGGGCTGCCACTCGTTACGCCTGAGACTACTACTCCCTTCTCACCCTTTAAAGATAATGATTCTGCAATTTCAGGGGTAAGCTCTTGCACAGACAGTCCAAAACTTTCTTCGATTTCAGGAATGGCTTCAACAGCCACTCTGGTCTCCTTTAATTCCCCGACCTTGACCGTTAGTCTCTCTTCCTTTCCTTCCCTGATTGCTATTATCTCTACCTTTTTACCCACCGGTGTTGCCGCAACCATAGGTGGCAGACCGCTCATCTCCTTGACCTTTTTCCCATCAAAGCTGACTATTACATCTCCCCTCTTGAGGCCTCCTTTTTCAGCAGGGCTACCCTTGGTTACTTCTGCTACGAGGGCTCCTTCTTGTGTTTTGAGACCGAATTTTTCCTTGATCTCAGGTGTAATCATCTGAATAACCACACCAAGCCACCCCCTGATAACCTTCCCTTTCTCTTTCAACTGGGACATGACTGATTTGGCCATGTTAATTGGTATGGCAAAGCCTATACCTACATTCCCCCCCCTTTGGGTAAAGATTGCTGTATTGATTCCTATAACCTCTCCATCAAGATTAAATAGTGGCCCACCTGAATTTCCAGGGTTTATAGAGGCATCGGTCTGGATAAAATTATCATAGGGCCCTGCACCTATTATCCTTCCCTTTGCGCTTACAATGCCAGCGGTCACAGTGCTGCCGAGACCAAAGGGATTTCCTATAGCCACAACCCAATCACCTACCCTCAGTTTGTCTGAATCCCCAAGCCTGGCAGCTGGGATTGGCCTTTCAACTGCAATCTTTATCAGGGCAAGATCGGTCTTGGGGTCTCGGCCAATGATCTTTGCCTCGTATTTCTCCTTGTTTGAAAATATGACCAGGATTTCTTCTGCATCGGCTACCACATGGTTATTGGTCAAAATATAACCATCCTCGCTGACAACAACACCTGAACCGAGGCTTGTCTGTTTCCTTTGTTCTTGAGGTATCTCACCAAAAAACCGCCGAAAAAACTCATCTCCAAAAAAATCCCTGAATTCCCTACCTTGAAATGGGGAAAATCTCCCCACTCCCTTGACTACCTTTGTAGTACTAATATTAACAGCAACATGGCCCTGCTTATCTGCCAACTCTGCAAAGCTATCCGGAACACCCCTTTTTGCCAAGGCATTCTGGCCGACTCCGAATCCTGAGAGAAAGGTAATAGCGAGGGCCAGAGATATGCAAACCCTTTTGCCTAATCCAAAGCGCTGAGTTCTCATTGGCAAGTTACCTCCTTGTTTGTTGTTCCCTTCCTGTCCCCCTGCATATCTCCCACAACATGGCAGGTAATAGTCGAACATAAGCATCTCCTCGTAAAGAATAAGACAGGCAGGAAATAATGTCAAGTTACCACCCCCACCCTACCCTCCCCCTTCCCCGCCGTAAGGCTGGCGGGATCTTCGACAAGGAGGAGGGTTTGGGAGGGGGTGAAAAATGGGATTTCCTATACAATCAAGATAGCAGGGCTCAGCCATGGCCCTGAGCCTGCACCCGTGCCAGGAGTGCTGCACCTAAGGCGGCGGTGATTTGGGGTTGAGGGGCCACCAGTAGCTCCACATTCAACTCATGTTCTACAGCCTTGATAAGGCCGATATTGAGGGCTCCTCCCCCGCACATACCGCATGGCCCTTCCAGCTTAATTTTCTTAGCCATAGAGGAAATCTTGTCGACTAAAGCTTTATTGACCCCGGCGGCGATATTCTCCTTGGGGATGCCCTCGGCCACCCTGGTAATAGCCTCTGATTCACCAAAAACAGCGCATCCCGTACTGAAAGTGATAGGGGTTTTGGATTTAAGGGAAAGCGGGCCAAAGTCCTCCAAGTCTACTCGCAGCACGTTGGCAATAACTTCAATAAACCATCCGCTTCCGGCAGCACACTTTTCGCTCACGACAAAGTTGGCCACAAGTCCCTGCTCGTCTATCCGCATCAATTTAGTCGATTGGCCCGCCACCTCAATTACTATTCTGGCTGAGGGGAAGATGCTGTTTACTCCTCTGGCAGTGCAGACTATATCACTGACCTTCTGACTGGCGAAATAGACATTGCCAGCACCGGAACCGGTGCCTACGGTATTGGCTATATCATCCTGAGTTAGGTTCATCTTTTTCAGAAGCTCCTGTCTTATCCTCTCGGCTGCCCTTCGATAATTTCCTCCAGAAAGAATCAGAAAAAAGGCGGAGAGTTCATTATCTTTGGTTATGACTCCCTTGCTATATACTGAGCCGATGTCAATGCCGATAAACCAAGTCACTGCATCCTTACCTGAAAAACATAGCCCTTTCCAAACGACGTGCCTTTATGGGGCTGGGCTCGCCTTCTGACATTGCCTTTAGGAAATACTCCTTTGCCAATATGGCAGCTCCCAATGCCCCGGTGAGAAGTGGGTCTTCAGGAATGAGAAGTTCACAGCCTAAATTCTCCTTCATGGCCTTGACTATTCCAGCATTTTTCGCTACACCTCCGGTAAGCACCACGTCAGGTTCTATCTTTAGCCTGCGTACTAATCCGGCCACCCTGCTGGCCAGGGCATCATGAAGACCGGCTATGATATCTTCCAGATTTTCTCCATCAGACAGGCGAGTTACCACCTCTTGTTGGGCAAATATAGTGCAGAAGCTGCTAATCTCAAGCTTCTTCGTAGATTTTAGGGAAATATCCCCCAATTCCTCCACCTTAACACCCAGCGTGGCAGCAATGATTTCCAAGAACCTACCTGTTCCGGCGACACATTTGTCGTTCATAACAAAGTCGACCATCTTGCCATTATTGATCTTCATGCACTTAGCATCTTGCCCCCCGATATCAATAGCTGTTCTGACATTGGTAAACAAACTTGATACCCCTCTGGCATGGCAAGTCAGTTCTGTGATCTGTCGGTCCGCGAAAGGGACATTTAGCCGGCCGTAGCCTGTAGCTACAACATATGAAATCTCATCAAGTTGCAAGTTGGCTTGCTCCAATGCCATTTTCATGACCTCGTTGGCTAACTGTCGATGTTCAGGGCCGGTGGGGCCTTTGATGGCAGACAAAACCCTATGATCTCTCTGCGTAAGCACAATCTTGGTCATGGTGGAACCTATGTCGACGCCGGCGAAATACAAGTGAACCTCTCAGGCTATGTTCTTAGCTGATTGTCTCAAGGAAGGCCTCGACCCGTGTCCTTAAGGGTGCTAAAGACCCCTGGGTATAATCATATTCTATGTAGGTGCTGGGGATACCAAAGCTGTCAAAGTAGTCCTTGAGACTGGGCATCTCAAAAGCGAATGGGTCACAATACCTGACGAGCAGGAAAATGGCTCCATCGGCATTCCATTCTTTGGCAATGTGTTTCAGATGGCCGAACCGGCTTTCCAGATCTGCCATGTAATCTTTCCTGGCCTCGCCGAAAGCAGCTTCTCTAAAGGTGCGCGCGCAGGTGATCTCCGTTGCATAATAGTGTGTCAGCCCATCCAATGGGTCATCAGTCAGCTTTACATCTGCTCTGTAGGCCCTGATACCTCCACAGCTCTCATCCATTACCACATTTGCCCCGGCCTCGAATATTTGCATAATATCGATATCATCTAAGGTGCTGCTCCATACAAGAAGCCGAGCCGGTTTCTTTTGAGGGCCATCCGTGCGCCCTTTAACCTCGCTTATGACTTGGTCTAATAACTCATTTCCCTCGGCTACAGGGAGGCTCATCAAGGCCTTTACCACTTGAAGGATTTCCGTTCCTGAGATGAGAGGAGGCTCAGGTTTTGTTAACTCATATAGTTCTCTTACCAGGGCTCGCTGTCGATTATGCAATCTAATAGCTGCCTTGACCTTCTCTGAGGACAGCTCTTTTCCTGCAAACGACTCTAATGACTTCTTGAAGTCATTTATTTGTCCCCGGTAGTATTCCAGGGCCTCCGGGCGAAGGGTGCCAGGCATATCTATAAAATGAAAATAGGAATAGTTGATATAAGATTCCCAGACACGAGCCGTTTTCTCTTGAGGGTCACAAGAATGAGTTGTCACTATCCCATCTAAGAAATCATCTTTGGCCTTTAATGCACAATCAAGGCAACTGCGCATGATAGGGCAGAATGCCGTGGGCAAGGCTCTATCTGCCTCAGTGACTGGCTCTGCCATATCCCCGCATGTCCTGTATGAGATTAGGTCAAGCGCGGTGATTATTTCGAGAGGAACATACATGCATGGATAGCCTATTATCTTCTTACCTTCTGCCTTAAGCTCTTTGACCCTGTGGGACCTATTAGCGTAAACCTCCTTAGCTTTACTGAGACCTTTGCTTTTATCTATCATTGTTGACACCTCACTAAGTTGAAATTTGCTGGGTTCTCACCAATCAAGGCCTTCCTGCCTCCTTATCCTCCTGTAGTGTTCCATAGTTTCCTCAAATGGCTCGGCCTTGCTTATGGCATCTTCGGGGTCAAATAACCGGAGGTCTACAATATCTCCCTCGATTGTTAGTGAAGGGACCTTCAGTCTTTCCATTAGTACGTTTGAGACATACGGCAAATGTGTAGAGGCGCTACGACAGCTAATCAGGGGATGTAGGAATGCACCATCGCATTTCCATTCCCGGGCGTATTTCAAATAAGGATATGCGAAGGAGCCCGCTGGCACATTTTGTTCCAAGGCATCTCTATAATAGCCAACATAGACCTGCAAGCTAAATCTGGTCAGTCGCTCTAAGGGATCGCTGAATCCGTTTAGGTCCAGAGGTATAGGTGGGTGATAACCAAAGCTCTCGACCACGAAGTTCCATCCCCTTTCTGCTAATCTATTGAAAAAGCCCAGACTATGCCAGGGTGGGAGCTCGGCAAATAACAAACGATATTTCTCTTGAGCGATAGCCCCTATATGGTTATCCACCCTATATTTCACCTCATCGTACATATTTCGAAAGCATTGCAGGGAGTCCTTGAGGTCGCCCATAAGGAACAGAGCTGGGGACATAGAACTCCAGAAGTCCCTACCATGCATAGGGCACGGTTTTGCCTTGCGTAGTTCGTTGGTCTCGTGCCAGAGCTCGTTAATCTCTATCATAAGGTCCACTGTTTCACTCAATCTATCCCAGTCCATTTTCTTGCCCAGCACCCGTTCCACAAAGACAACAAACTCCCTTGCGTGTTTGACTCCCAAATCAACCATGCGCTCATAGGAGCCTTCCATGAATAGTTCCTTCACCCCGGGAATAGGCGCTTCAAATGTCCATACCGGAACATCCATATAGCGACCCAATGCCTGGAACCATTTATACCTGGCATCGCACACAGCAGTGGAAGCCATCAGGAATATGGGTTTTGGCATCCCCCCCAGAGGAGCCTCTGGGGGTATTTTCCCTGTCAGTTCTTTCATCATCCTTGATGTATAGCCCAGATTAGCCCGACTATAGCCACAGAGATGCGTAGGAAAGCCTTCGGCATCCGCCCGGTCCAGATAGGACTGGGCAACTCCCATGGCGGCCATAGCAGCACCATAATTCTCCGGATACACCACTTCTAAATCCATGGCTTTGATGATAGGGTCACCATAGTAGAAATTGAGCATAGCCCACACTGTGGGTTTGCCTGCCCTCATAGCTTCAACGCTCTTTAGATATGTCTCATCTACCTTAGCTCGAAGCGGGTACATTGATTTCAGCCGGTTTATCACCTTCTTTTTTGCTTCGTCAGCCATGTTCATTCACCTCCTTTGAGAGTTTCGGCTCATTCTCAATCGGTTCTTCTTTATGCTAAACAAAGCTCAGATTGCAAGCCATAGAGACTTCGATTAATGCCTAAAACACTGCGGTTGGCCTCTTTTGTCGAAGGATCTAGATTTCGTCAAAGAAATGCAACACATCTTCGTAAATCCTCTTGGTCTTTTCCGACACCTCGATCGTTTCCAGGTAGTCAATAGCTAATTCGGCAATATTGGCTGGATCTTTGGATAACCTGTTCGACACGCCAACACTCTACTTTTCCGATCCCCTTTTGTAAAGACGAATTTGTCCCAACCTATTCTTTCATTTGTTGTCGTTATTGCACCCAATTTGCCAAAAGGGTCACCATCTCATAATGAATGCCTTACATAGATGGTCAAAAACTACCCGCCAGTGGTGAAATTACAACCTTCCAGGTCTTGAATAAGGGCAAAAATATCCCAACTTCCTGCACCACATTTTTGAGTGAAAGAGGTTGGAGTTGCTACGATAGGAATTGACTAGATCTGATTTTGGTGGATTTTTTGACAAGTACAATGCCGGGCATAGGTGCCGCGTGCGCCAAACTGCGCCAGGATCAATTTTTATGTTTAACTGGGGCCTGTCCTCATCATGTGACGTTCGCAATAATCCAGTTAATCAACAATCACTATGCACAAAACCTTCTGTGTAGTCCAATTTTTTTGGACTTTTTCAGAGTTCCCTGTGCATTGGTTTAGTAGAATC
>JAPVWE010000008.1 GCA_028572035.1 Desulfobacteraceae bacterium
TGGTTTGTAATTCTGAGAAAGAGTATAGCGAAATTACGGTTGTGTGTCAATCATGATCACTCTCATGTGTGATCACTCTCATGACAGGGTAACGTCAAAGTCCAGAAAATCTGCGTTCTATTTAACTTGACCGGTAACCTATGCTAATCTATATTTTATCATCTTGGTCGCTTGTCGCCTTTTGCAATGGACTGCGGACCACTGACAAGTGACTTCCTGCTGTCCATGTGAACCCAATAAGACTCAAGAAACACAAGAATTCTGAACTTAGCCGCCTGCGGCGGAACTTTTTTGACAGGATCAACAAGATTAACAAGGTTTTCTTTATATCCTGAAAATCCCGTCTATCCTGTCTGAAAAATGGGATTTCCTATACTATGAACATATCGCACCTTCGGTGCGGACCTGTAGGGGTTCGATTTATGCGCCTGAGGCGCATTTATCGAACCCGCAATCACGGGCGGCATAAATGCCGCCCCTACAAGTACTTAAAAAGGAAATTCCTACACTATAAACTTATTGTGTTATAATTACGGTTAATGTCAGAAAAAATAGATAACCTGACTATAATAAAGAGGGGGATAAAGGATAATACAAGGCTTATAGAGGTAACTGGCATAACTGGTTCTGCCCTGGCCTACCTATTATCTCAGCTCCTTACTGAAATAGTCCATCCCTGTCTGATAATCCTCCCTGACTCCGAGGAGGCTGGAGAATTTCACAAAGACCTGGATTTTTTTCTTACCAACCAGAATAATGGAGGAGTATTCCTTTTTCCTTCCTATGGCATCTCTCCCCTGACAGGATTGAGCCCCCCAAAAGAGTTGACCAGCCAGAGGATAGAGGCCCTCTACTGTCTCTCAACCTCGAATGATCCAGTTGTCGTTACCTCATTAGAGGCGCTCATGACCCGTCTTTTGCCCAAAGAGACATTCCTTAACTCGGTTGCCCACATTGCTGTTAATGAGGAGATTGACAGGGAGGATATGATAAGAGAATTACTGACCCTTGGTTATTTCCGGACCTCACTGGTAGAGGAAAGGGGTGATTTTTCTGTAAGAGGTGGCGTTATTGATCTCTACCCACCTCTATATGATTCAGCTATCAGGGTTGAATTCTGGGGAAACACGGTAGAGTCCATAAGGCTTTTTAACCCGGTCGATCAGAGATCAAAGGCCGATATGAAGGAGCTCACTATTCTTCCTGCAAGCGAAATCATCCTGAGCCCTCCCAACATCAAGAGGGCCAGATCAATGGGGAGACTTCCAGCAGGTTCGGAACTGGGAGGTGATTTTCCCGGACAGGAGGCATGGCTACACCATTTTTACTCCCATCTCGATGCCATCTTTGATTATCTTCCCAAAGAGAGCCATATATGCATTATCAAATCAGAGAATTTTGCTGAGAGCACCAGATCTATCTTGGAGAAGCTTACTAATGAGAGAGAAAGATTTCAGGATGAGGCCGTGGAAGAGGGCAAACCTTTTCCTCAAACTGACGGACTTTTTCTCGGTATGGAAGAGCTGGAAGAGGTCCTTGATGGATATTTTAGGATTGATTGTTTCGATCTCACTATCGGCACTGGCCGTGGAAAGGCAGGATTGGCAGTAGATTTCAAGGAATCATTGGGACCAGATGTGGAATATGACTACAAGGATATGAGCCATCCAAAGGTCTCGCTTGCCCCTTTGGTGGCCAAGGTCAAGACATGGATTGAGGAGGGCAATCAGATCATACTCATCTGTAGAACGGAACAGCAGGCACAGCGGCTTAAAGAGATCTTGCTCAATTATCAACTTACGGCCCTGAAGATACTGCCTGATTGGTCACAGATAAAAAAGAAAAAGGATCTGTTCATCTGTTTAGGATACCTTTCTCAAGGATTTAGATATCTGGATTCAGCCCTGATAATAGTTACAGAAGACGAGATCTTCGGAGAAAAAAAAGGGAGAGAAAAAAGGACTACAAGGGACAGGACCCAGGCCATCCCATGGACAGCATTCAGTCAATTACAGGTAGGCGATTTGGTCGTCCATCAGGATCACGGCATCGGGCGCTATGGCGGACTTTCAAAGATGGAGATCGGGGGCAGGGTAAGAGATTTTGTAATTATTGAGTATGCTCACAATGATCGCCTCTACATCCCGGCAGATCGGATTAACATCATTCAGAAATATATCGGACTGGATGATGAGAATCCCAAGTTAGACAGGCTCGGTGGAAAATCGTGGTCAGTGGCGAAAAAAAAGGCCAAGAGGTCAATAGAAGAGGTAGCAAAAGACCTTGTCAAACTCTATGCCATGAGAAAATCCCTCAAGGGTTTTACCTTTTCAAAGGCGGATAACTACTATAGGGAGTTTGAGGCGGGCTTTGATTATGAGGAAACCCCAGATCAGATCAAGGCTATTGATGACGTACTTTCCAATATGGAGTCAGAGAGGCCAATGGACCGGCTTATCTGTGGCGATGTAGGCTTTGGCAAAACAGAAGTAGCCATAAGGGCCTCCTTTAAGGCTGTTATGGACGGAAAACAGGTGGCTCTCCTTGTCCCAACAACTGTCCTGGCTGAGCAACATTACCAGACATTTGTAAGGCGCTTTGATTCTTATCCTGTCAGGATCGCTGTGCTGAGTCGATTTATTACCAGATCAGAGCAAAGAAAGATAATAGGCGATGTGCATCTCGGTAAGATTGATATTGTTATTGGAACCCATAGAATCTTGTCTAATGACGTTCTATTTAAAGATCTGGGCCTACTGATCATTGATGAGGAACAGCGCTTTGGGGTCAGGCACAAGGAGAAACTGAAGAAGTATCGGCATTTCATTGATGTCATTGCTATGACAGCTACCCCTATTCCAAGGACCCTACATATGTCCTTGATGGGGGTCAGGGATCTGAGTATCATTCAAACCCCACCTGCTGACAGGCTATCTATTCAGACATATGTGACCAAATCTGATGACGGTATCATATCCCATGCTATAGAAAGGGAAATAGACAGAGGAGGACAGATCTTTTTTGTCCACAATCGGGTCCAGACCATTGAGACAATGGCAGGTAAATTAAGAGGGCTTGTTCCCAGGGCCACGATTGACATTGCCCATGGCCAGATGAGGGAGAGAGATTTAGAGAGGGCGATGATCAGGTTCTTGGCTAAGGAGACAGATGTCCTTGTATGCACCACAATAATAGACTCAGGGCTGGACATACCCTCAGCCAATACCATCATCATTAATCGGGTTGATCGCTTTGGCCTGGCTGAGATCTATCAGCTCAGAGGGAGAGTTGGCAGGTCCAATGTGAAGGCCTATGCATATCTCCTGATTTCAGATGGCTCTACCCTAACAAATGATGCCTATAAGAGACTAAAGGTTTTGATGGATTTCTCTCAATTAGGTTCAGGAGTCAACATTGCCTTAGATGATCTGAGGATAAGAGGAGGGGGAAACATACTTGGTCTCTCTCAATCAGGTCACATCAAGGCTATTGGTTATGAACTCTATCTGAAACTGATAGAACAGAGTATTGCAGAGCTCAAGGGGGAGGTATGGCAAGAGGAGATATTCCCAGAGATAAATAGTGATTTACCTGTCTTTATTCCTCACAACTACATTGAGGAAAGTGATGTCAGGCTTGATATATACAGACGTCTATCTACCATTAAGGAAGAGTTGGAACTAAAGGAGATGGTAAGGGAAATTGGGGATAGGTTTGGGTCTCTACCAAAAGAGGTTCTCAACCTCATCTCTGTTATCAAGATCAAGATAGGCCTTAAAAGAATTGGCTCAACCAGGTTAGACCTCAAAGATGGCTCTATGATCTTTTCGTTCTCCAAGGACACCCGCCTGTCACCTCTTAAACTGGTTGATTTGGTTACTAATCATCCAGAGGATTTCTGTCTCTTGTCCGATCAAAAACTCAAGGTGATTAACAGACAAAAAGAGTCCCTTGCTATCCTTGAAGAGGCAGGGGAGATAATAGCCCAATTTGACCACTATACATAAAGAATTGGGTAGGCGTTCACGGGTTCAGAGGTTCAAGGTTCCATTCTCGTCCCTGGACTCCATTTAGAATGCGTATTTACGAGAAAAGCGTCATCTTAGTCAGGCCTAATCCAAAATTTGGTGCCAAATTGGCAATTACTTGGGAAAATGAGCATTTTTAACGAAGACTTCTGGCCTTCAATGCCTTCTTTGTCCTTAACCCTGAACGTTGAACCGTGAACCTGTGAACGGTTACAAAATTGGTAACTGTTCAGATAGCCACCAAGGCACAAAGAATAGAAAGGTATTAAAAGAATAATTCTGTAATCTTAGAGCCTTGGTGTCTTAGTGGCTGAATAGTTACAAGAATTGATTATTGTGGAAGGTAAAAGGAAAACCAGATTCTCCTTGCAATCTCCGTAATAATATCGTAATTTAAATGTGTTAGACCATTTTTTTATATAGATCTTTAGAGGATTGCTACCAGCATGATGAGATATTTCTTTTATTCATTTCTTTGCCTCTTTTTTCTTTTGACGTGGCCAGCTTGCTCCTCCAAGACAGGATCAAGTCAAGGTGTTGTAATCAGGGTAGGAGATCGATTGATTACTGAGGGGGATATAGAGGGAATCGTGAGCATTACCTCCCTTGAGAATGGAATTCCTAAGAAGGCAGTATGGTCATCTATCAATAGCCTTGTAGGTAGAATCGTGAATGACTCTCTTATACTTGAATATGGAAGAGATATGGGGATTACCTTGAGTGAGGTTGAATTGGAGAGGGCTATACAAGATATTGTCAAGGATTATCCGGAAAGCAGCTTTGAGGAAACACTGCTAACCAATTGTATAGATTATGATGGATGGAAGGAAAGATTGAGGGAAAAGCTTTTAATAAAAAAGGTTGTTAGAAAGCAGGCCGATTCCCTGGCCCCTATTTCCTATCATGCCATTAAATCTTACTATGAGGAGAGAAAGGAGGATTTCAGGCATCCTCCAAGGGCGAAACTTATGCATATCGTTACTAGAACGAGAAAAGAGGCTCAGGCCGTTCTCACCCGGGTTAAAGGGGCAGAAGACATGGCCAGGATAGTAAAGGAGCAATCGATTTATTCTGGAATCCAGGGAGATTATGGCTTGAACTGGACCACCAAGGATATGCTTCCACGTCCACTGTCTAATATACTATTCTCGATTCCGCTTGGTAAACTGAGTACTATTATTGAAACCCCATATGGCTTTCATATTATAAAAGTGCTACAAAGGGAGCCAGCAGGGGTGAAAGGACTTTTGGAGATAATGGGTGAAATAGAAAATAGGCTCCTTAGTGAAGCAATAGAGAGGCATTATACAGCGTGGCTTAATCAATTGAGAAGTAACTATACTGTTACAGTCAACTACACGTTATTAGATAGAATTAGGACCAGTAATGAGGGCACTTAGAGTAATTCTTTCTCTTAAGCTATTGCTTATTCTACTTTCAGTAACTCCTGGCCTTCTCCGGGCCGAGATAACCAACAGAATTGTGGCTATTGTCAACGTCGATATAATCACCCTGCATGAACTCAATACCTCGATGAAAAGGTTAACCGGGTTGAGCGTAAAGGGTTTGCAGCAGAAAGATGAGACAAATTTCTATGGGGTACGCAGGAGTGTTCTGGGTAGCCTGATCAACGAAAAGATAGCAAAACAAGAGATAACCAGATTGGGAATAAAGGTAGCAAAAAAGCAGGTAGAGGAGGCGATTGAGAAGGTAAAAAGGGAGAATAATTTAACACAGGAGCAGTTACTATACAGCCTGAAAATGGAAGGGATCACCTTAAAGGAGTATAAAGAGAGGATAAGAGGGGAGATTGAACGTTTTCAGTTGGTAAATCATGAGGTAAAATCAAAGATAGTCATAACAGAAGAAAACGTGAGAGAGTACTATGAGAAACACACCAAAAAATATACAGAGGCAGATAAGGTTCGGCTGGCCAGGCTTTTCTTAGAGATTAGAAATCCAGATGATAAGGAAGAGATTGCTCAAGTGAAAGACCTAGGACGGGAGGTATTGGAGAGACTTAAAGAGGGCCGCGATTTTTTCGAGATGGCCAGGATATATTCCCAGGGGCCTGCTGCTCCGGAAGGAGGTCATCTGGGGTGGATAGAATTAAGTCATCTTGAACCCGAGTTGAGAAAAAGAATAGCTAAACTCTCTCCAGGGGAATTTACTGATTTACATCCTGCTTCCTCCGGATTCCAGATAATAAAGCTCATACAAGAGAAAAAAACGGGGGTAAAAGGTCTTGAAGAGGTAAGGGATGCAATCTACTCCAAATTATTCAAGGAGAAAGTCGAAAAGAGATATGCTACTTGGTTAAATAAACTCAGGGAGCAATCTTTTATCAAGGTGATATTTTAACATGGATAAATCTCACAACAATAGAAAGGCAGAGGAGATTCCAGAAGATACCAGTCTGGGTAGCCTTTTAAGAAGATCCAGGGAAGAACGCCATATTGACTTAGATGAGGCAGTTAGTGCGACAAGGATAAGGCGGAATTACCTTGAGGCGTTGGAAAATGAGGAATGGAGTAAGCTACCTTCACAGGTTTTTGTCAAGGGTTTCCTAAGATCCTACGCTGAATTCTTGGGACTGGATAAAGAAATGGTACGAAATTGTTATCTGAGGACCTCCCCCTCTCAGAAATATGAACCGCGCGTGTTGAAGGAAGTAAGACCACAATCAGGAAGATGGCATCTGACCATTACTATTCCTGTTTTGGCTTTAGCCCTAATCGCTGCTATTATTTATCTACAGAGGAGCAATATCTCAATTGTTGGGAAGGCCTTTCAGTATCTAGAGATGCAAAGCATTGTAGAAAAAAAGGGGAATGCAGTACAGGAGCAAGATGACAGAGGTCAGGAAGATACAAAGGAGGAAGTCGTTTCCTCCAAGGATGAACAGGTCGCAGAAAAGGAAGAGAAAACTGCCTCAAAACCGGAATCCCTTGAGGATACTTTAGTTCCTGAGGAATCAGCTATTTTGGGCGAGGCAAAAGAAGAACAACCTCTATCGCCTCAATTGATGCTTACTGCCAATATTACTAGCCAGACCTGGATTGCGATATATATCGATGAGGAACCGGTTAAGGAATACCTTTTCCAGCCGGGGCAGACTGTGAGGTGGACGGCACATAAGGGCTTTGACATTCTGGTAGGTAATGCGGATGGAATCGAATTTTTCCTGAACGGAAAGGAAGTTGGTTACCTCGGCCCTGAAGGAAAGGTGGTAAGGGTGAAGCTTCCAGAGGGCTATGAATGACGTATCAAAGCCTAAAGCTGATAGTCGCCATTGGAGGGATTAATTGAAAAATGTATACGACATCTTTAAGGAAAGAGGCTTTATTGAACAGGCAACTGATGAAAATATGCTCAGAGAGCTTCTGGCCAAACCAATTACCTGTTACATCGGATTTGACCCGACAGCAAAAAGTCTGCACGTTGGCAGCTTGCTTCCCATTATGTCCCTTGCGCACATGCAGAGGGAAGGTCACAGGCCCATAGCCTTGCTCGGGAGTGGAACGTGCCTTGTGGGCGATCCCAGTGGTAAGGATGAGATCAGACCTGTCATGACGAGGGAGGAGATCGACAGCAATGCTGAGGGTATAAAGGCACAGATGTCCCACTTTATTGATTTCACTAATGGGAAAGCTCTTATGCTCAACAACGCTGACTGGCTGGTCCCTTTAAACTATATAGACTTTCTAAGGGATATAGGTAGACATTTTAGCGTAAACCGAATGTTGGGGGCCGAAAGCTACCGCCAAAGGCTGGAGAGCGGCCTTAGCTTTTTAGAATTCAATTACATGCTCCTTCAGGCCTATGATTTCTGGTATCTTTTTAAAAACTACGACTGTCTCCTTCAAATGGGAGGAAACGATCAGTGGGGGAATATCCTGGCCGGTGCTGACCTGACTAGAAGGATTGAAGGAAAGATCATCCATGCCCTGACCTTTCCCTTGATAACCACTGCTGATGGTAACAAAATGGGCAAAACACATAGAGGTGCCATATGGCTTGATCCTGAGTTGACATCACCTTACGAATATTACCAATATTGGATAAATACAGATGATAGGGATGTGAGGAGGTTCCTTTCCTATTTTACGTTCCTTCCCATGCATGAGATCGAGAGACTTTCTCGGCTCAAAGGAGAGGATTTACGAAAGGCGAAAGATGTTCTGGCCTATGAGGCCACCAAGATATGTCATGGTCAAGACGCAGCCAATAAGACCAGAAGCGCTGCCAGACAGCTATTCGGTCAGGAGGTTATGGAGGACAGTGAAGCAGTTCCTACCTACTCTATGACAAGTGATGAGTTAGGAGAAGGAATCCAGGCCTATATCCTTTTTAAAGACTCAGATCTATGTGCAACGAGAAGTGAGGCAAGAAGGTTAATATCCCAGGGGGGTGCCTATGTAAATGGGGAAAGGATCCCATCCTTTGACACAAGAGTTGGACCGGATGATATCCAGAATAATGCCATCTTGCTGAGAGCAGGAAAAAAGAAATACCTCAGAGTCTGTATTCAAGATTCATAAGCTGGTTAATCCATTCCCGACAATCATAGCCTAACTTGGCCTTCAACACTTCCATTAAGGAATTTACCTAAAATAAGAAATAAGTGAAAAAGAAAGAGAAAAAAGATAGAGGTGGTCAAAGACAAGGAGAAGATCTAGATATAGATGCCCGATATGACCTCAGGCCTGTTCCGGCAAAGAAAGACGGCTCCTTGGTTGCCTACGATCCTCTACAGATGTATCTATGGGAGATGCGGAGGTACACGCTTCTTACCAAAGAGGAGGAGATAGAACTTGCTATCAGATACAGGGAAAAAAATGATCAGGCGGCTGCCCATAAGCTTATTCTATCTAATCTAAGATTAGTGGTAAAAATTGCCATGGATTTTCATAGGTATTGGATGAAGAACCTTATGGACTTGATCCAGGAAGGGAATATTGGCTTAATGCAGGCAGTAAAGAAATTTGATCCATACAGGGGTATTAAATTTTCCTATTATGCCTCATTCTGGATAAAGGCCTATATTCTCAAATTCATCATGGAAAACTGGAAGTTGGTCAAGATTGGGACGACCCAGGCCCAAAGAAAGCTTTTCTTCAATCTTGCTAAGGAGAAAGAGAGGCTCCTATCTTTGGGTTACGACCCTGAACCCAAACTTCTTGCCGAGCGTTTAGATGTAAAAAAAGAAGAGATCATAGAGATGGGGCAGCGATTAGGTGGTTGGGAGGTTTCTCTTGATGCCCCGGTTAAAGAAGATGCTAAGCAAGATTATAGCTCCTTTCTGCCCTCTGGAGAGATAGATATAGATAAACAGATATCTGTGAAGGAGAGAAAGGAGTTAATGCAGGAAAAACTTGAAGAATACAGGGAAACCCTTTCCGGAAAGCACAGGGATATATTTGATAACAGAATTATGGCCGAAGAGCCCTTGACCCTTCAGGAACTTGGGGATAGATATAACATATCCAGAGAGAGAGTTCGGCAGATTCAGCAAAAGATCCTTAAAAGGGCCAAGGAATGGTTGATGGCAAAGATACCCAATTTTGAAGAAGATTTCTCTGATCTTTTAGATGAATAAAGAACTCAAGAAATTGCCTATCTGGTCTTTGTTTTTTCTCATCGTGCTTGGTCTATCCTGTGTAAAGGCAGAAAAAAAATTCCCCTCAAAACAGGGCCCTCTTCTATCAGGTGAGACTAACAGTAGAAGAGACCTTATCCAACATGCCTATCAAAATTATGCCTTTGCCTGTATAGCTATAGCAGATCGCAACTATGAAGAGGCGGAAATCTATCTAAAAGAGGCCCTTAAAAATGACAAAGATTCCCCCTATTTACTCATGAAATTGTCTCAAGTATTGGTTGAAAATGGTAAGGTGGAAGATGCCTTACTCCTTGCCCAAAAGACAGTTCACCTAACACCTGATGATCTTGAGGCACGGGAGTTCCTGGCAGAGATCTATTCTCAGCTAAAGAAATTCGACCTGGCTATATCCCAGTACAGGCGAATCCTTAAAAGGGACCCTGGAAACAGAGAGGCAAGGCTTCATCTATCAACACTTCTTATCAGATTGAAGAAATACGATCCTGCCTTGGATGAGCTATCCATTCTAATAAAAAATGAGCCTGAGCTGATTATAGCTCATTATTATAAGGGAAGGATAAATCTGGAGCTTAAAGAATATTCCAGAGCAAAGGAGGCATTTCTAAGGGCACTTCAGATAAATTCAAGATTTCTTCCAGCCCTTTTTGATCTAGCAACTTTGCACAGCAAGACAGATAAACCTGATATGGCAATAGAGACGTATAAGAAAATATTGCTCGTATATCCAACCAATACTTTAGCCATGGAAAGGCTGATTGCCCTTTACTACAAGACCGGTCAAGAGAAATTGGCAGAAGATACAATGGAGGAGATGAAAAAGGCATTCAGTCCTGGGGATATAAAGAGAAAAAGACTTGGGCTGATATACCTCAGGCATGGAAAATTGAATGAGTCCATCGCAGAACTTGCATCAATAGTATCTGCATGGCCGGATGATCAGGAGGCTAGGTATTATCTGGGAACGGCCCTGGAAGAGAATGGGGATTTGGATGAGGCCTATAAAACCTTTCATCTCTTCAATTCCGATAGCAGTTATTTTATAAATGCCAGGATGCATATGGCCTATATCCTGGAAAGGCAAGAAAAGCCTGATAAGGCCATAGATATGCTCAGAGAAACCATCAGTCACAAAAGGGATAACGTCCGGCTATATTTGATGTTGGCCTCACTTTATGAAATTAAAGAGCAATACCTTGATGCTATGGATATCTTGAAGGAAGGACTGGCATACGATGACAGAAACACTGGCCTTCTATACAGGCTCGGTATCGTATTGGATAAACTAAAACGAAATGAGGAATGCATCGAACAGATGGAGATAGTAATAAAGATAAATCCTAAGCATGCCGATGCCCTTAACTACATTGGATATACCTATGCTGATAAGGGCATTCACCTTGATAGGGCACTGGAGTTAATTGAAAGGGCTATACAGTACAAACCTAATAGCGGTTATATAATCGATAGCCTGGGATGGGTTTATTTTCGAAAAGGGCAATACGATAAGGCCTTAAAGGAGTTGGAAAAGGCTATTGAATTGGTCCCTGGAGATCCTACCATTAATGAACATTTAGGGGATGTCTACTTTAAAAGAAAAGATTATAAGAAGGCCTTGGAAATTTACAAAAAGGCGCTCTCTTTAAAGAATGCGAATCAGGAGAGACTGGACAGGAAGATCGAAGATGTCACAGAGCATCTGAAAGGTAATCTGCCTTGATGCCTCCTAAAAGATGGAACAATCTCTTATCATATCTGGGTATTTCTATCGCAAGCCTGCTGTTAGGCTGTGCCTACCTTGCACCTTTTCCACCGGCTAAACCTTTCTCTCAGGAAGAGATAGCTCATCTTATTTCCCACCTTATCGAGCAAGAGGAAAAGATATTCAGCTTTCAAGGAGTTGGAACATTAAGGTTCAAACAGGGGGAGGAAGATTCAGAATCAAATCTGTTTGCTCTTGGTCGCAAACCTTTCACGGTCAGGCTCGAAATTGCTCACCCCTGGGGAAAACCCCTTTTTCACATCGTAGTCGATGAAAGAAATACCTCAGTATTGTCCCTTACTGACAATAAATTTTTCAGGGGCCCATCAAACTCTGTAAATACAAATCGATTTTTCTTATGTGGGCTTGACCTGGATTCAGTCTGGAAGATATTGTCTGGCAGGGTGCCAATACTGTCCGCCACGGGCGGAGCAGTTAGTTTGAAGTCAAATGAGATCACCCTTTATGATAACCAGGGTGAGGTTATAGAGGTAATCTCTTTTTTCCCCGGTCCCCTTCTACCAAGATCTGTCTATTTTCCAAAGAAAGGGATTACCATAATGCTATCGGAATTCAAGGAAGGGGATTTGGGGCCTTACCCTCTAAAGATAAGAATAGTGAAGAGAGATGAAGATCAATTGGTTGAGATAAAATACAAAAAACTACAGGTAAACAAACCAATCCCGGAAGAGCTTTTCCGATTGAATCCACCACCGCACTATGAAATCATTGAGCTGAACTATCAGAAAAATTAAGGTTTTGCCCGATTCTTGGAGAAAAAACACTTATGCTCTTTGTGGCTGATAGCATGCTTGGCAAGTTAGCCAGATACTTAAGAATTATGGGTTATGATACCTTCTACCAGCCACGTTATCCAGATCAAAGACTATCCGAACTGGTCAGGGAGGGAAGAATTCTCCTGACAAGAAACCGTGCAACAGCCAGGTTATATTCTAATTCTATCTTCATAGACCGTGATCTGGTGAAGGATCAACTAAAGGTGGTTGACAGCACCCTAAGGCTTGCACGGGATCATAGAAACTGGTTCAGCAGATGTCTGATCTGTGACTCACCTCTATATAAGGCTGAAGAACAGGTAGCAAGGGAGAATGTCCCTGATTTTGTTTTCTTTAAGTACCCTCAAAGGATCCTTTCTTGCCCAACGTGCAAACGATTTTTCTGGCCAGGCACCCACAGACAGAGGATGGTAGAAAGACTAAAGGATTGGGGATTTTGAATCAATGTTTAACAACATCATCTATGTTATCATTGTAGTAGTAATATTTCAGCTCAATTATCCTGGGGAGGGTTTCTTCGACTCCCCACTGACGTCCATCTTTATCCTTTTTTTACTCTGGCTCAATTTTACCATCTACTGCAAATATCGCTTTTCCAGGCTTTTAGGTCTCTACAGGGATAGTTTTGCCGCTGCGGGTCAAGGCAGAGCAAGTTTAGACTATCAGTCGCTGGTCATGAAACTCTCCATTCTCTCCATAGTGATATTTGCCTTATCTGTTTACCTGTTAAATCTGAAATACTGGCTTCTTAAGATACCTGGGTTTACCACGTTTTCTATTCTTCCTGGTAGTGTGGCAATCCTTATCTTTTTTACCTTTCTTGCCACCATCTGGTATTACGGCTATCCGGCCTATTATGCCTTCTTTAGTTTGCCTGTAGAAAGGTGGCCCTACGTAGCATCAAATCTGAAGCTTAATCTGCCCATCCTTTTTCCCTGGGCAATCCTCACTGTTTGCTATGACTTACTGGCCTTGCTCACATGGCCATCTATTAAAAAGATCTTTGATACCCAAATCGGACAATTTCTATTTTTTGCCGTATTTCTGACACTCCTGGTACTATTTCTACCTCCCCTTATAAAGTATTGGTGGGGCTGCTCAGCCCTTCCCGAGACAGAAAAGAAAGAGGGCATGGTAAATTTCTTACGGGAGGCGGGTTTTAAATATAGAGACATAGTAAGCTGGCCGATATTAGAGGGGCACATAATGACCGCTGGTGTTATGGGCCTACTGCCAAAGTTCAGGTATATCCTGGTCACAGATTCTTTGATAAATACTCTTTCTGAGGAGGAACTCAAGGCGGTTATGGCCCATGAAATGGGTCATATAAGATATAGGCACATTCTTTTTTACGTCCTCTTTCTCTTGGGCTTCATGGCAATTTCCTTTGGCCTATTTGATTTATTCTTCTACCTTATGGCACTGCAACCAAGCTTACTTACCCTACTGAGTAGCCAGAAGGAACTCCAGTCCAGTATCTTCTATTTGCTGCTCTCGCTGCCTATCATCCTGAGCATCATCCTTTATTTCCGATATATCATGGGTTTTTTTATGAGGAACTTTGAGCGCCAGGCAGATCTCTATTCGGCTAAGCTCATAGGTACCGTTGAACCCACTATCAGGTCACTTGAAAAGATTGCCCACGTTAGTGGTCAAAGCCGCCACCATCCATCCTGGCATCATTTTAGCATTGCTGAAAGAGTTGAGTTTTTGTGGAGATCCGGGCAAGATCCCCAATTGGTCAGGCACCATTCAAGGCGTTTAGTCCTCTTCTTGACTGTTTTTTTTCTCCTTATTGCCTCTCTGGGATATACACTCAATGTTGGTCCCCTCAAGACCAATCTCGAAAATATAGCTCTGACACATATCTTGAATCGGCAGCTCATTGAGTCATCAGAAAATATCGAGATCTACAGGGCTCTTGCCTATGTCTATCACCGGAGAGGGAATACTGCCAAGGCTAAAGGGGCATATGAAAATATCCTCAGACTACATCCGGATGACGGGGTGGCACTTAATAACCTGGCCTGGATTCTAGCTACAGCCCAGGATACAAGACTGCTTGACTATCCAAAGGCACTTACATTAGCTAAACAGGCAGTTGGAATAGAAAGATCACCAACCTTTCTTGACACCCTGGCTGAGGCCTACTATGTAAATGGATTCTACGACCAGGCATTGGAAATCATCAAAGAGGCCCTGGAAAAGGCATCTGAAAACAGGGAATATTTTGCCCGTCAGTTGAAGAAATTTAAGAAAGGCGCAGAAGGGGCTCCTGGAAGCTGAACAAAGAAGGATTCTAAGGGAACGGGCGAGAGCAATCATCAGAAACAGGTCTTGGAGTAATAATTCAGCCACAAAGACACGGAGACACTAAGATTATAATATGTTCTTTTAATGCCATTTTTAATAAACGGTATGTGCTGGATCTACAGTTTTCAGGTATTGATTCTTCTCTTTTTGATAAAGTTTTATGATTCATACCCCTTCTTTGTGCC
>JAPVWE010000009.1 GCA_028572035.1 Desulfobacteraceae bacterium
AAGATGTTCTCTTACTTGATGTTACCCCTCTTTCCCTGGGAATTGAGACCCTCGGTGGTGTTTCCACAAAGCTCATTGAGAAAAACACTACCATACCTACTAAGAAGAGTCAGATATTCTCGACCGCAGCGGATAACCAGCCTGCGGTGTCTATCCATGTTCTTCAGGGTGAGAGGGAAATGGCGGCTTACAATAAAACCCTTGGGCGCTTTGAACTGGTTGGGATTCCAACAGCGCCGAGAGGGATGCCTCAGATAGAGGTAACCTTTGATATTGATGCAAATGGTATTGTTAGTGTATCCGCAAAAGATTTAGGAACAGGAAAGGAACAGTCCATCAAGATAACTGCCTCGAGCGGCCTCAGTGAGGAGGAAATTGAGAGGCTCATCAAGGATGCTGAGCTTCACGCTGAAGAAGACAAAAAAAAGAGGGAAATTGTTGATGCTCGAAACGCTGCTGACTCCCTCATCTACACCACGGAAAAATCTCTTAAAGAGGCTGGGGAAAAACTTGATGCCGGCACCAAAGGAGAGATAGAGAATGCCATCGCCAATCTCAAGACGGCCATGGAGGGTGAAGATGCATCAGAGATCAAACGGCTTTCGGAGGAGTTGAGCCAGATTTCACATAAAATAGCTGAGGTTTTATATGCCCAGGCTGCCCAGGCTCAAGCTCAAGCTGGCCCAGAAACAGGGCCTGGGGAAACAGAGTCAGCTAAAAAGGACGAGGAGGTTGTTGACGCAGATTTTGAGGAAGTAAAGGATGACAGCAAATAAGTACCCTTATTCTGCAAAGGCCATTAGCATCTTAGTAATGCTAATGGCCTTTTTTGTTTTCTCTTGCCAGAAGAAGGTAATTTTAAAGGAACCAGTTGTAGAGAAACCTCCTTTAGAACAACCTGTTGTAAAGAAGCCACCAGAAGAAAGGCCACCAGAAAAGAAATTAGCTCTAAAGAAACCTCCTTTAGAAGAGCCTGTCGCAGAGGAACCACCTGAAAAGAAACCATCTTTAGAGAAACTGGCTTTGAAGAAACCTCCTTTAGAAGAACCAGTTGTAGAGAGACCACCTTTGGTGGAGCTACCTGAAGAGGAAGTGGTCATCGATCATTTTGCCATAGCTGAAAGCTACTGGCACGAAGGGGAATATGATGAGGCCCTGGCAGCTTATGAAAGGTACCTTAAGGAATTTCCATCAGGAGATAGGGTTCGGGATGCATTGGCCAGGAAGGCAACCATATATTACTACAGGAACCAATATGAAGAGGCATTGCCTCTCTTTTTTGAGGCCATCGATCACTATCCACTGAACGAAAGAAGAGCTGAGATTCACCTTTTAATAGCCAAGACATATTTCCATCTAAAGGAATACACCAGATCAAGGCTATCTGCTTTAGGGTGGCTTGAGCATTATGAAGAAGATCCCCGGAAAGAAGAGATATTCCTTCTTTTGGGCCAAAATGTAAAGGAACTAAATGATTATCCGCGGCTCCTTTATTGGTGGCTCAAATTAGTGGAATCACCATCAATGGAAACAGAGAGAAAGGAAGAAATCAGATCTCAACTCTTAGATATCATCTATTATGTCGCAGAAGAAGAACTAAAAGAGATGGCTACCTATGCTACAGGGAGCAGTCTTCTCATTCCAATCTACTACCGGCTTGCTGTATCCTTTCTTCTCTCAGATAGATTAGGGGAGGCACGCAGAGCAGCAATAAAGATAGTAAGGTTTGCACCGGAAGAGGAATGGGTCATAATAGCTAACGAAATGCTCCAAAATATTGAGGAGAGATTAAAGGTTAATACGAACGTTATTGGTTGTCTCTTACCTTTGAGCGGTCCCTTTGCAATCTATGGCCGGGAGGTCTTAAATGGTCTCGAACTCGGTTTGGACATATTCCGTGAGAGTAATGAACATCTTTCATCAATAGAGTTTGTGATAAGGGACACAGAGGGTAATCCAGAAATAGCAATTGAGGCGATAAAGGAACTAACAGAGCAGGAAAGGGCACTAGTCACGATAGGTCCCCTTACCAGCAAGGTAGCCGAAGAGGTTGTAGAAAAGGCTCAAGAATTAGGTATACCCATAATCACCTTAACCCAGAGTGAAGGCGTAACCAACAAAGGTGAGATGGTTTTTCAGAATTGTCTCACCCCGGAAGACCAGCTAAGAAGCTTGGTAAATAAGGTTATAGATGAACTTGGGTTAAAGAGATTCGCCATCCTTTATCCCGCAAATGGCTATGGCAAATACTTCATGAATAAACTATGGGATAAGGTTGAATCCCAAGGAGGGATAATCACTGCGGTAGAGTCCTATGATCCTAAGGTTACAGATTTTGGAACAGAGATAAAAAAGATGGTTGGTCTATTCTATCCCAGGCCAGAATCAGATATGGAGGAAGAGGAAAAGGAAAGATCGGAAGAGGAACCGGAGCCTATCATTGATTTTGATGCCATATTCATCCCTGATAGCTATGAAAGGGCAGCCCTTATAGCGTCCCAGTTGGCCTATTATGATGTCGTGGGAGTAAGGCTTTTGGGAACAAATCTTTGGAACTCTCAGGAGTTGATAGAGATCGCCGGACAATATGTCCATGGAGCACTATTCCCTTCTGGCTTCTTTCCCGGCAGTGGTTATAAAGGGGTGGATAGTTTTGTTGACCAGTATAAGGCCAATTTTGGCAAAGAACCAGGACTTCTCGCTGCCATAGGCTACGATACCATCAGGATAGTCAAAGAAATCCTAAAAGAAAAAGGAAGAGATATAAAGACAAGGGAAGATCTTCGCTACGTATTAGCATCAAATGAAAACTTTGACGGTGTAACCGGACCGATGACTTTTGATGATAGTAGAAGGGCAAAAAGAAATCCTCTTCTTTTGACCATTAGCGGCAGGCATTTTCTCCCTATGCCGTGATTTGATTGTAACCGTATTTCCTTATCAGGCTTACTCCCATGAAACACTATCTTTGAGCATTTACCCTCATGCCCCCAACGACTACTCCCGAAAAAAGCACGAAAGCGGTTAAAGAAAAAGTCTCAACTGCCTTCATCTATTATGTTTGATGTCAAGGGCAGAGCATATCTCAGTACATTACCCCTTCATTACTCAGGCTGTTTGCATTCTCTCTACACACTAAGCGCTTAATTTGATCAGGTATCCTTTAAAGCACGGTGGCCACGTGTCAAGAATCTGACATGTTGACGGCGGCTGTGTCAAATTCGTCCATAATGCTTGCACAAAGAAGCTTTAATCATGTGGAATTATAGGCAATTATCTCTCTTGAGTCATTTGGCACAATTACTGCTATACATTGACTATGATAAGGGACTTCCTATCAGGCAAAATCTATCATAGTCTCTGTCAATGAATAAGGTTTTGGGACAAACGCCGTGGCTTCCTCCAAAATACCACAAAGAATAGGCAAATATCGGGTGACGCGAAGACTTGGCCGGGGAGGCATGGGGGAGGTCTATCTAGCTCAGGGCCCCTTTATTAGGGTTTCTAATGCCCCGTCCGCTTGCGCCGGGGTTTCCGCTAGTTCCCTCTCCCTGGGGAGAGGGGTAAGGAAATGGAAAACGATGAGGGCATACCTACTCAAAGCTATTGATACATAACGAAATAATACGGAAAAACATCGCTAAAAGCAAAGGAGAGGAGATTAAGACTATTGGTGATGCATTTCTGGTTCGATTCAAAAACGCAGTGGGTGCTGTCAGAGCAGGTATGGATATTCAGAACGAATTCTTAGAATACAACAAAGATAAAAAGAAAGCTGATCAAATCTTGGTACGCATTGGAATACATATTGGAGATATATTGATAAGGGATAATGATGTTTTTGGAACTGGAGTAAATGTTGCCTCCAGAATTGAACCTCTTGCAGAGCCTGGAGGTATATGTATTTCTGCCGATGCCTATAATGTTGTAAAAAAATCAATTGATATTAAAGTTCTAAGTCTGGGCAAAAAAGAACTCAAAAATATTGAAGACTCGCCAGAGATATTTAGAATATTAATCGAATAAAGTAATAGAGTCAACAACCTATCCAGTTCTATGGTTCCTCAGACCCTTCCTTCTTTTTTCTATAGATCCCCTTACTAATGAGAATACTGACTTCATAAAGAATAATGATGGGCAGTGCCATCATCATCTGTGTGGCAACATCCGGTGGGGTCAAGATTGCGGATAGGATAAATGAGCTTAGGATAGCAAACTTGCGGAATCTTTTCATTGAATCTGGAGTAATCAGGCCAATCTTGGTCATAAAGAAGACTACTACAGGCAGCTCGAAAACCACACCGAATGCCAAAAGCAGCCTGATTGTAAAGGAGAAATACTGTTTTACAGAGGGGAGTGCCTGGATGTCCTCGGTTGCAAAACCTATAAAAAACTTGAAACCGTAGGGAAAAACAACAAAGTATCCAAACAGAGAGCCGACAAGAAAGAGGATACTGGAAAACAAAACAAAAGGGATCAAATATCCTTTTTCCCTCCGGTAAAGGGCAGGTGCCAGAAACATCCACAACTCATAAAAGATAACGGGTATGGCCAAGATAATGCCGGCAATAAGGGCTACCTTGATATAGGCTATAAACATCTCAGGGAGGTTGGTGAAGATAAGATGGCTATCAGCAGGGAGCACCTCTGTTAGAGGCAGGATGAGAAAGGAGAAAAGCTGTTTAGAAAAGATATAAGAGATAACAAATCCAATACCTATGGCTATTGCACAGACGATCAGTCTATTTCTTAGCTCTTCTAAGTGGGTCAAGAATGGCTGTTTTTCATTTGACATCCTCTTTTTTCTCCGTGACGCTCTCTTTGCCTTCCCCCTTATGAGTCTCTAATTGTACATCATCCTTTTCTTCTTTCCCTTCTCCTGTTTCGGATGCCTCTATGAGACCCGTTACAGAGTCGGCCAATTCTTCCTCCATCCCTTTGAGTTCGTCTTCCACGCCCTCCATATCAAGATTTGCCTTTATGTCGTTGGTGGCTTTTCTGAATTCAGCCATTCCCTTGCCCAGAGCTCTGGCCAAATCAGGCAACTTCTTTGGACCGATAATAATCAAGGCAATTACAAAGATGATGATCAATTCAGGCATACCTATGCCGAACATAAGAGATCTCCTTTTAAAGAATGATAAATCATAATTCAAGAATCATTGCAATCTCATCATAATCAGGAAATCTTGGACATCTGACAGCAGACTTCACGCATTTATTACTTTAGTTCAATTAACACAACAAGTACTATTTGTTGGTAGGGTATACTATAAAGGGTTTGAAACCCTCTTTATCAGCCAGACGTTTTGCACACTTTCTTGCCTCTGCTATGGTGAGGAATGGCCCGCAGCGAATCCTATAATACTTTTTACCATTGATCAAGGTTTGATAATAGTAAGCCGGATAGCCCAACCTGGTTAATTTTTCCACCATTTTTTCAGTTTTCGTCTTATCTTTGAGTGCTGCTACCTGAACGCTATGATTACGTATATCCTCTCTTATTTGCGCAACTCTTGTCTTCTTTGATGCCCTCTCCTGATCTCTTAAAAGAGGTTTAGAGAATGCCTTTTTCTTGACCCTATCTTTCTTGTCAACAAGCTGATTATAAAAGGTAAATTCCTCTTCTTTTATAGGCCTTGGATGATCAATTTCTTTCTTTTCCTTATCTTTCATAATCCTTTCCTTGATGGAAGAAAAGGTGTCTATGGCACCTGGCAAGAAGCCCCTACCAACCATTATCCCTAAGGAAAATACCCAGGCCAAAATAAACAGAAGGCTGATAGATGATAAAAGGAGGGAGCTGAAAGTGAATTGAAAGGTATATCTCTTTCTTTCCTTCTTTGGAGACGATTTTCTGTTAACCATTGTTTCCTGCCTACATTACTTCTGGAGCACTAACCCCTAAGAGTCTGAGACCATTCTTGATTAAAATCCTTATACCTAAGGACAAAAAAAGCCTCGCCTGGGTTAATGTTCTATCATCACTAACGATCCTATGCCTGTTATAGTATCTGTGAAAGCTACCGGCCAGTTCTGTTAAGTAATACGTCAACCGGTGAGGCCCCAAGTCACCGGCAATTTCTTCGATAAGGGAAGGAAACTCAGCCATTTTTCTTATCAGGGCAATTTCTTCATCAACGACCAGTCTTTGAAGGGTTGAATCAGGCTGTTCTGGGACGTGAATATTCTCTGTGGCTGCCTTTCTAAAAAGGCTGCATACCCTGGCGTGGGCATACTGGACATAATATACCGGATTTTCGCTATCCTTTTTCTTAACCAGGCCTATGTCAAAATCAAGGGGGGAGGTATGATCTTTACTCAGAAAAACAAACCGTACTGCATCCACCCCAACCTCATCTACAAGCTCTTTTAAGGTGACGTACTTGCCTGATCTCTTGGACATCTTCACTTCAGCTCCCCCTTCCCAGAGCTTGACCAGTTGGATTAAAAGAATCTCCAGCCAATCACCTGGGATTCCTTGTGTCTCGAGAGCGGCTTTGACTCTGGTTATGTAGCCGTGGTGATCTGCTCCCCAGATATTTATTACCCTCTTAAACCCCCTTTTCCATTTATCAAGATGGTATGATACATCTGAGGCAAAATAGGTAAATTCCCCATCTTTCTTTCGAACAACCCTGTCTTTATCATCACCGAAACGGGAGGTTCTGATCCAAAGCGCACCATCCTTCTCAAAAAGCATACCCTCTTTTTCAATCAATTTGATTGCGTGATCGATTTTACCTGATGAGTAAAGATCACTTTCCTTATACCAGAGATCAAAAGTTACCCTGAAATTGGCCAGGTCTTCTTTTATCTCTTTTAGAATCTTATCTTTACCCAGTTCAGACAGTAATTCTGCGGCCTCATGAATAGCAAGATTTTCTAATTTTCTCTCCTTGGCGATCTCAACAGCCAACTCCTGGATATAATCTCCCTGATAACCATCTGAAGGGAATGGATAGGAGGGATCAGAGAATTGCCTCCACCTGCTGTAGATGGATTCACCAAGCATCTTGATCTGTTGGCCTGCATCATTAATATAGAACTCGCTCTTCACATCATAACCACTGAAATCTAAAATCCGACAGAGGGTGTCTCCTAAGGCTGCACCGCGACCATGGCCAAGGTGAAGAGGCCCGGTAGGGTTGGCACTGACAAACTCTACCATTGTTTTTTTCCCTTTTCCGATGGAGCTGCGGCCATAATCATCCTTTAGATTGATGACATGGGAAAGCAGATCATACCATTGCCCTGGTGCAACAAAGAAATTTATAAAACCGGCACCGCCTATCTCGGCCTTCAGGATGAAATGATCGGGATCTACTAAGTGCCGGATAATTATCTCAGCTATATTCCGAGGAGAGCTCTTCTGCTCTCCAGCAAGGCTCATTGCCAGGTTAGTAGCAAAATGCCCATGATCTGGGTTGTTGGGAACCTCGACGACAAACTCTGGTAAGGGCACCTGTCTTAGAGAGCCCTCCCTATAACAGAGGTCCAAGGTATCTTTAAGAATTTTGGCCAACTTCTTTTTCATAAACATATTCCCATCTGTTTCCAATCCCTATGGGACAGAGAACCTCGTGCCTCCCTCATCCGCCAGAGAAACACACCGAAAGATTGCTTGTTACCTGGGTTGAGCGGTTCAACGTTCACGGTTCCCGGTTGAAAAGCCCTAACCGGCTCACCCCAAAGGGATTACGCATCAATAGGGGCGGCAAGCCTGTTACACCCAATAGGTGAAAGTGGCCAATCCGAGTATCGTGTTGAAACGTAAGCAATGTCAAGATCTTACAACCCTTGAACCTTGAACCATGAACCTGGAACCGAACACTTTAGGTGTTATTTTGTTAGGTTATCTATTCATGATAGCCTAAAAAAATAGCCGATAATAAATCTAATATCAAGAACTATGTATAAGGCCCGTCCAATTTGAAGGTGTAGGGCCAAAAACCTACTATCGCCATTCTTGGCTGATTATGGTATAAAATGCTGAAAGGGTAGGTATAAGCATGTACGTCTCTCTCAAGGGCCAGATTGAAAGGATTACATACACCAATGATGAAAACGGTTACACCGTTGCCAAGGTGAAGGTATCTGGCCGCAAAGATCTCGTGACAGTAGTAGGTACGCTTTTAATCCCCATTCCCGGGGAAGTTATTGAAATGAAGGGTAACTGGATGAATCATCCAAGATACGGAGAGCAGTTCAAGGTGGAGCACTATAAATCTTTAGTACCGGCTTCTGTCTATGGAATTGAAAAATATCTTGGCTCTGGTCTCATCAAAGGCATTGGTCCTATTATGGCCGGGCGAATAGTCAAGAAATTCGGCGAAGAGACCCTCGAGGTCATCGAAAATGAGATCGAGAAACTGGCTGAGGTAGATGGTATTGGCAAGAAGCGTATCGAAATGGTCAAAAAGGCCTGGGAGGATCAGAAAGAGATCCGAGAGGTGATGATTTTCCTCCAGACACATGGTGTGGGTTCAGGCTATGCCACGAAGATATTCAAACAATACGGAAGCCGATCAATACAGGTGGTAAAGGAAAACCCATACCGCCTCGCAACAGACATTTTCGGCATCGGCTTTATTAGTGCCGATCGTATTGCGGAAAAACTGGGATTTGCTCGAGATTCTGAATTGAGGGCAGAGGCAGGCATTCTTTATGTTCTTCACCAACTCGCTGACGAAGGTCATGTCTATTACCCTTATGAACCGCTTGTTAAGAAGTGTCAGGAGGTCCTTGGGGTGGATCGCGAGGTCATTGTCAAGGCACTTGGTGCCATTGCAGCTGCCAAAATGATTGTCATGGAAGACCTGAAGGAAGATATTGAGGATTTCGGAGAAAAGGACAAAGCGGTTTATCTTGCCAAGTTTCACCTTTCTGAGACCAGCATTGTCACCCGGATGAAGACCCTGATAAAATCACCCAAATCGATACGGAAGATCGATTCAGACAAAGCCATAGACTGGGTACAAAAGCAACTTGCTATCACCCTGGCAAAAAGACAGATGGAGGCTATAAAATGCGCTGCTGAAAATAAGGTAATGGTCATCACTGGCGGCCCTGGCACAGGCAAAACCACAATCATCAATGCTATTCTTAAGATCTTTTCAAAGCTCAGGGTGAAAATCATGTTGGCTGCCCCCACAGGCAGGGCTGCAAAGCGAATGAGCGAGGCTACCGGTCATGAGGCCAAGACCATTCACCGGATGCTGGAGTACAGCATTCAGAAAGGGGGATTCCAGAAAAACGAGGAAAAACCGCTGGACTGCGATCTCCTGGTGGTGGATGAGGTCTCGATGATTGATACAATCCTGATGCATCACCTCCTCAAGGCCATTCCTCCTGGGGCTACCTTTATCCTGGTGGGGGATGTAAACCAGCTTCCCTCTGTTGGGGCTGGAAATGTTCTCAAAGACATTATCGCATCCGGCAAAATGCAGGTAGTGGAGCTGAACGAGATTTTCCGTCAGGCCAAGGAAAGCCTGATTATCGTCAATGCCCACAAGATCAATAATGGCCTGCTTCCTTCATTCAAATCCTCCGGGCAAAAACTCGATGATTTTTATTTCATTGAACAGGAAGACCCTGAAGAGGTACTTAGAATCATACTGGAGCTCACTAAGGAGCGTATACCTCGCCGGTTCGGATTTGATCCTGTTGATGATATTCAAGTACTTACTCCTATGCATAAGGGCGTAGTGGGGGCTGGGAACCTCAATGTGGAATTGCAAAAGGTGCTGAATCCAGTTGAGAACGGGGTTTTAAGAGGGGGCTTTAGTTTCAGGGTCAGCGACAAAGTCATGCAGGTCAAGAACAATTATGATAAGGAGGTCTTTAACGGTGACATCGGAAGAATCACCAGTATTGACCCCGAGCACCAAGAGATTACTATTTCTTTCGATGGACGAGACATTCCTTATGATTACACAGATCTAGATGAGATTGTTCTGGCCTATGCGGTGTCAGTTCACAAATCTCAAGGCTCTGAATATCCAGCCGTGGTCATGCCCATCCTTACCCAGCATTATGTACTTTTGCAACGCAATCTGGTTTACACAGCCGTGACCAGAGGCAGGCAGTTGGTTGTAATGGTTGGCACGATGAAGGCACTGGCGATAGGAGTCAATAACGATAAGACACGGAAACGGTATACCTATTTGAGACACAGGCTGAACCCTAATCATCCTTAATAATCAAACAGGTAAACCCCTCCCCTACAACGCCCTCTTTAGGGGGCTCATTTAACTAGATTGCATAGCAATTTCCTTTTTGGACGCAGACTATCAAGATCTTAAACATAGAGAGCTAATAGAGAACTTAGCTCCGCTTCGCTCCGCAATTGGAATGATGGAATACTGGAATGATGGGTGATCTTGTCCTGAGCAATGTGAAGGAGGGAAAATGGGATACTGGTTTACTCGCAAAATTCCTCTTGACAGAGAAGTTAATAAATGAAAAACCTATCTTCAGAAACAACATTTCAACATTCCATTATTTCATGTGTGAGGCAATACCCAACAGCCTCAAAAAACTCTTTTAATTTCAGTAAGTTGTAGAATTTCCGAGATGTATAATTACCTGCCCGCCATGCGAGTTCCGGAACTCGGAAGCGGGCGGGCTTCACCCTTTTTGCTGTAAACGTTGATGATTCCGCCATGACTTCTAATGATCCCATAGACAGAGGCCAGTCCTAGACCTGTCCCTCTGCCCATCTCCTTGGTAGTAAAGAAGGGATCAAATATCCTCTGCTGGACACCCTGTTTCATCCCTCCCATACCGGGTATGTATTTTCTGATAATTTGTTGCCAAAACTATGGCAACTTTATTATACTATATAGTTTGTGTGGTGGTGTCAGTAGATCGTTGACCCGCCGCAGCCTCTTTTCACAGAGACGGGAGCAAGTTATGAACTCAGAAATAAAAAGTAGAGTCCCATCTAATGATCAATGCTATAGGCTGATAAAAGAATATAATGTTCCCGATCATATTATTCAGCATAGCGAGATGGTTTGTAAGGTTGCAGTTTTCTTAGCTGATAAACTTAATAACCAGGGGGAGAATCTTAGCATATCTGAGATAGAAGCAGCGGCACTTTTGCACGATATGACAAAGATGGAAGGTTTCAAGACAGGCCAAAACCATGCCAAAACCTGTAAGAAGCTTCTTGCCAAACTTGGTTTCAAGAGGATTGGTGAAATTGTGGCTGAGCATGTTAAGTTACAAGAAGGACGAAACCCCCAGCCATTATCCGAAGAGGAGATTATTAACTATTCAGATAAGAGGGTGATGCATACCAGAGTTGTCCCTCTTACAGAACGATTCGCGTATTTATGGGAACGCTATGGTGCTAAAAGCTTGGATAAGGATGCAGCTAAAAGAATAATTCAACTTGAAAATGAAACCTATAAGCTTGAGAATAAGATATTCTCTAAATTGGATTTCACTCCAGAAGAGCTCTTAAGCTTCAATAGATAGGGGCCGATCAACGCCTTGACAGCCTCCATAATGTCCTTGAGTACGTTCTCTGCTTTAGACGGAACCTGAGAATCGATTCAATTCGCAGATAGCCTTTTGGCCATGTCAGTGGCTTGAGAAATGATGCCGTCAAACAGTTCCTTCACCGTGGGGATATCATGAACCATGCCTACGCCCTGTCCGCAGGAGATAATGCCCACATCCAGGTTCCCCTCCTCATACATCATCTTGGCCTTTTCGCCGGCAACGACCTTCAGAATTTCGTCCAAATCGGCCTGGCCAGCCTCAAGTTCTGCACATTTATTGGCCGCTGCATTGACCCAAACTCTGTGGGTGGCCCCGATGGAGCGCATGATCAGCATGGTATCCAGCTCACTGGCCTGGACCAGCGCTTTTTTCAAATTTTCATGGATCGGCGCCTCCTGGGTAGCAACCAGACGGGTGCCGATAATCACGCCCTGGGCTCCCAGGGCCAATACGGCAAGAAATCCCCTGCCGTCCGAGACACCCCCACCGCCGATCAGGGGTACCTTGACGCTCTCAGCCACCCGTGGCACCAGGACCAGGGTGCCGATATCCAGTTTGCCGGTAGCCCCTCCATTCTCGTAGCCGACCACCGTAATGATGTCGGCGCCCATGTCCTGAACCTTAAGGGCATAGCGGATGCCCACACACTTGTGAATCCAGATCATTCCCGGTTCTTTAAACCGGGCACACAGATCCGCAGGCGCAGAGTGCCCCGATGTCTCTACGATTTTTACACCCTTTTCGATCAGAACGTCCAGGTACTCATTATTGTCAATGGGGCGCATCATGGGAAAAAGGTTGATGTTAACGGCAAAGGGTCTGTCTGTAAGGTCGAGAACGCGGTCTACCGCCTCGGCAAATGTCTCACGGCTTTCATACATGGCCGAAGTCAGGATACCTAAGGCTCCTGCGTTGGAAACGGCAGCGGTAAATTCCGGCGTCATGATCCACATCATGGTCCCCCCGACAATGGGGTACTTGATGCCCAGCATCTCTGTAATCTTTGTCTGAAACATCGATAACCTCCAATTTTTTGAAATTTACTGAAATAGTCTCATGATACTTACCAAACAGGTACACCCTGTCAAGGAAATAATAAGGAAGATGGGAATTGAGAAGGCCTGGCTCAGGACCAAAGTAATGTTAGATCCAGAAGAAGCGAATGCATAAAGGGCTGTGTTTGTTCTTGACATAAATAACGATATGCAAAGTTCAATCATCTCTGGGTTGACACATTTTCTGTTTTTAATTACATTAGAACCGTTACGTAAGAGTAATCAAGACAGGAGGCGATGTGCCATCCCCTTTTTGTTTTAGGAATGGTCGTTTTTTTGAAATGTGGTTAAACAGGAGTCGGGTCAAGGGAATTGAATTAACTGGATATGAGTAAATCATAAGGAAGGTATGGGAAATGGTTGATCAGCAAGAATGTCCGGGAGGAACAATTCAGGAAGGAATGGTCGAAGAAGAACTTATTCAAGAGAGGATAGATGAAGAAGGAAATGGATGGAGAAAGGTCTATTTTGGGGGTGGGGAGCATTTTAAAAACTGGTTGGTCCAATGCAGAGAGTTAGGCGAGGTTATGGTAGAAGAGGTTGACTCCACAGGTTACAAATGTTTTGAAGAGGGTGGTGAAAAATTATTTAGGATCTGGGTAAAGATGGACGAAACAAGAGAGGACAATCTTTGAAATTCACTTCCAGCCTATTCTCTCAGGCCTCAACAGATGTCGCTCATTGGAGAGTTAGAGACAGCAATCGAGGAGAAAAGAAGAAACTGGAGAAGGTGAGAAAAAACAAACTGAGTGTTTGATGATTGAACAGATCAAAAGGAGGGCCAAAAAGGAAATGATGCAGGAAGTGGAGGCCGCCTCTATTATACTTGCTGCAGGGTATGGGAGCAGAATGAGGGGTTTTTCTGGGAACAAGACCCTCCTCCCCTTGACGGCTGGATCAAATCCATTTGAAGGAGAATATCCTATAATCTTTGAGATTATTAGAAATCTTCCAAGAGGGCCAAAGGCTCTGGTGATACACCACAGAAAAGATGAGGTGATTGCGGTAACTCGTGGTCTTGGTGTTTTTTACTATGATCAACCTGTCCTCAATGGAACAGGGGGAGCCCTTATTGCGGCCCAGGGTTTTTTGGAGCAGACAGATCAAGAATATTCTATAATAACTATGGGAGATGTTCCGTTTGTTAAGGAGGCCACTTATAGGAGCGTTATCAGGCAACTTAGAGATCAAGATATGGTTGTCTTAGGCTTTGAACCAATGGATAGAGCCCAGTATGGTATTTTGGAAATAGAAGATGGAAAGGTTAAAAGGATCACTGAGTGGAGATACTGGAAGGAATATCCATTAGAGAGGCAAGCTCATTTTGAGGTCTGTAACTCAGGTATATATGGAGCCAGGAGATCCACTCTGCTCAAATACCTCAAGAAATTAAAGCAGAGACCCCATCAGGTAGACAAGGAAAGAGATGGTCGGATGATAGCTGTCGAGGAGTATTTCATTACCGACTTGGTTGAGTTGATGAATAATGATGGACTCACGGTTGGCTTTACTGCTGTTGATGAGGAGAAGGAGGTTATGGGTATAGATACACGTGAGGATTTGGTCTTAGCCCAGGAAATCTTTGCCAAGAGGAATAGACAGGTAAAAAGGCTTTGATTGTGGATGCAGAAAATGGTATTTTTCATTAATTAGTCCGCCACTAAGTCACGAAGACCCGCCCGCTTCCGAGTTCCGGAATTCGGAAACTCGCCTAAGACGAAGCCGACCCGCCCGCCTCGCTTGCGCGAGAGCAATGGCGGGCAGGTGGCGGGCAGGCACAAAGGAGAAATATGAGTTA